>SKUV01000376.1 GCA_007129775.1 Paracoccaceae bacterium
GGGGCCGCAGGCACCGCGCGGGCGCAGGGGGGGCTCGATGCCCCCCCAACCCGCCCCCCCCGTTTGCCGCACTCACCCCGGCCACCGCGCCGCAGGCCCGGTCAATGCGCCGCAGGCCCGGTCAAAATGCGCCGCAGGCCCGGTCAATGCGCCGCAGGCCCGGTCAATGGGCCGCAGGCCCGGTCAATGGGCCTCCGCCCAGCTTCGGCCCTGCCCCGCATCCACCGAAATCGGCACCGACAATTGCACCACCGGCGCTGCCGCCCCTTCCATCACCCCGCGCACCTGCGCGACCAGATCCTCGACCGCATCCTCAGCCACTTCGAAGACCAATTCGTCATGCACCGTCAGCAGCATCGCCGCATCCAGCCCCTCGATCGCCGCCGGCACCCGGATCATCGCGCGGCGGATGATATCGGCCGCCGTGCCCTGAATCGGCGCGTTGATCGCCGCGCGCCGGGCGAACCCTGCCCCCGGCCCCCTGGCGTTGATCTCGGGCGTGTGGATGCGCCGGCCGAAGAGCGTTTCCACATGGCCATGCGCCTTCGCAAAGGCCACGGTGTCGTCCATATAGGCGCGGATGCCGGGGAAACGCTCGAAATAGCGGTCGATGAACCCCTGCGCCTCGGCCCGCGGAATGCGCAGGTTGCGCGCGAGCCCAAAGCCCGAAATGCCATAGATCACGCCGAAATTGATCGCCTTGGCCTGCCGCCGGATCTCGGGCGTCATCTGCTCCAGCGGCACGCCGAACATCTCGGACGCGGTCATCGCGTGGATGTCGTGGCCCTCGCGGAACGCGGCCTTGAGCGTGTCGATCCCGGCGATATGGGCGAGGATGCGCAATTCGATCTGGCTGTAATCGAGCGACACCAGAACCCGCCCCTCGGGCGCGACGAAGGCCCCGCGGATGCGCCGCCCCTCTTCGGTGCGCACAGGGATGTTCTGCAGGTTCGGGTCGGTGGACGCGAGCCGCCCCGTGCTCGCCCCCGAGATCACGTAAGAGGTATGCACTCGCCCGGTTTCGGGGTTGATATGATCCTGCAGCGCATCGGTATAGGTGGATTTCAGCTTGGCAATCTGGCGCCAGTCCAGCACCCGGGCGGGCAGGTCGTGGCCCTCCGCGGCGAGGTCCTCCAGCACATCGGCGCCGGTGGCATAGGCGCCGGTCTTGCCTTTCTTGCCGCCGGGCATGCTGAACTTGTCAAAGAGGATCTCGCCCAGTTGCTTGGGGCTGCCCACGTTGAAGCTTTCGCCCGCCAGTTCGTGGATCTTTGCCTCCAGCCCCGCCATTTTCTGGGCAAAGGCGTTGGACATGCGCGACAGGGTATCGCGGTCCACCCGGATGCCGCGCATCTCCATCCCGGCCAGCACCGGCACCAGCGGGCGCTCCAGCGTCTCGTAGACCCGCGTCACCCGGGCCCGGTGCATCCGGGGCTTGAGCATCTGCCACAGCCGCTGGGTGATGTCGGCATCCTCGGCGGCATAGCGCGTGGCGGCCTCGATCGGCACGCGGTCGAAGGTGATGGCGCTCTTGCCGCTGCCCAGAAGCGACTTGATCGGTATGGGCGTGTGCCCGAGATAGCGTTCGGCAAGCGCATCCATGCCGTGGCCGTGCAAGCCCCCGTGCAGGGCATAGGAAATCAGCATCGTGTCATCAATCGGCGCGATCCGCAGGCCGTGGCGGGCGAGGATCTTGGCGTCGTATTTCAGGTTCTGCCCGATCTTGAGGATGGCGTCATCCTCCAGCACCGGGCGCAGCGCCTCCAGCGCGTCCTCAAGGCCGATCTGCCCCTCGGCCAGCGCCCCGTCGCCGCCGAAAAGCCCCCCCTCGCCGGCGCCCGCGCCGGTTTCGGCCTTGTGTGCAAGCGGGATGTAGCAGGCCCGCCCCGGTGCTGTGGCGAGCGATATGCCCACCAGCCCCGCCCGCATCTCGTCGAGCGCCGTGGTCTCGGTATCGATGGCGACGAAGCCCTGCGCGCGGATCCGCTCCAGCCACGGGGCAAGCGCCTCCATGTCGCGGATGCAGTCATAGGCCTCCGGGTCGATGGGCGCGGCCGGCGCCGCATCGGGCGCGGTGGCGGGGCCGCCGCCCGCCTCCGCCCCGCCAGCCCCTCCATTGGCGGCGGTGGCGGCAGAGGCGGGGGGCTCCGGGATAACCTGCGCCTCGGCGCCCAGCTTTTCGGCCACCCGGCGCGACAGGGTGCGAAACTCCATCTCCGCCAGAAAGGCCAAAAGCGTGTCGGGGTCGGGATCGCGCACCTCCAGTTCGTCCAGCGTGACGCCGGTGGGCATGGCGCAATTCAGTTCCACCAGCCGGCGCGAGATGCGGATCTGCTCGGCATTGTCGATCAGGGTCTGGCGGCGCTTGGGCTGCTTGATCTCGCCCGCCCGCGCCAGAAGGGTTTCCAGATCGCCGAATTCGTTGATCAGCAGCGCCGCGGTCTTGACCCCGATGCCGGGCGCGCCGGGCACGTTGTCGACCGAATCGCCGGCCAGCGCCTGCACATCCACCACCCGGTCGGGGCCGACGCCGAATTTCTCCACCACCTCGTCGGAGCCGATGCGGCGGTTCTTCATCGCGTCGAGCATCTCCACCCCGTCGCCCACAAGCTGCATCAGATCCTTGTCCGACGAGATGATGGTGACGCGGCCGCCCGCGTCGCGGGCCTCGGTGGCCAGCGTGGCGATGATGTCATCGGCCTCGTAATCCTCCACCTCGATACAGGCGAGGTTGAAGGCCCGGGTCGCATCGCGGGTGAGCGGGAACTGGGGGCGCAGGTCCTCCGGCGGCTCGGGACGGTTGGCCTTGTAGTCGGGGTAGATCTCGTTGCGGAAGGTCTTGGCGGAAAAGTCGAAGATCACCGCGGCATGGGTCGGCGCGTCGCGCCCGCCGTTGCCTTCGATGTAACGAAACAGCATGTTGCAAAAGCCCGCGACGGCGCCCACCGGCAGGCCGTCGGATTTACGGGTAAGCGGCGGAAGGGCGTGATATGCCCGGAAGATAAAGGCCGATCCGTCGATCAGGTGCAGGTGGTGCCCCTTGCCGAAACCCATGACATTCCCCTCGCGGCTGATGCCGCCCATACCTAGCGAACGGCCCCGGCCTTGGCGACCCCGATCTGCACGCGCCCCGTCGTGCGTCCGGTCGTGCGCCCCGTCGCACGCCCCGTCGCACGCCCCGTCGCACTCGGGGGAGCGGTTTCGCGGCGGCATCGA
>SKUV01000058.1 GCA_007129775.1 Paracoccaceae bacterium
AGGGAGCGAAGGCGTTCACGCTTCTCCGCAACCTTCAACGCTTCGGCCGCCAGTGCGTCGTGGTTCTGTATCAGTGGGTTCAGGTCGATCCCAAACGCGTCCCGGATGATGCCGCCATACCGCAGGGGGAAGCGTTTGCCGTTTGCCGAGTTCTTCCGGTCGATGAGGCCGGCTGCGTCAAGACGGCCCAAGCAGCGACGTAGGGTCCTCTCATCGACGCCGTTTGCGCGCTCAGACAAGGAGGCGTTGGAGGGGAACACAACGGTAAGTTTGGGTGGGGTCTCACCATTTGTGGTTTGTCGATCACGGGGAAGAAAGCTGATCAGGGCCGTCAAGACTGTGATGTCGTTGCTCGTCAGGCCAAGTTCTTTCCGCAGGGCGCGTACCGGTCCCAGAAGTTCGTAGATAGTAGGGCAGGCAATAGCTCTCGGTTCCGCCATGGCGGTTCGTGTTTGGGTTACATGTCTCATGGTGTTTCGGAAGAAAAAGCTTCCCCGGTCACCGCGAGCGGTGTTGAACTCGATTCGTTTTGGGGGTATCAATCAGGTGTCGAGACTGATTGAGGCCCTTCGGAAGCACCGCTTTCGGGGGGTCTTTCCTTTTCTAGCCGGTCCTCCTTTCGTTTTCTGCTCGTTGCTCTTGATGTCTTGACCGCGGTCAAGACACGGGGTCGTCACTCTGGGCCATCTTGACCGCGGTCAAGAAGCTCGCTGATCAGCTTCCGGATGGCGTCTTCAACGCGCGGGGCAAGGTCAGCGTCCACATCGATGGTGATGCGGTTGCCTTTGCGGCCGATCTTCACGCGCTCACCAAGCTCAACCTTGGGTGTAGTTGCCTTGGTGGCCGTGAGCAGCGTAACCGCTGCGTCAAGTCGGTCTGGGCCTGGCAAGTTGCGGGGGATTTCGCGGGCGACTTCCTTGGCTCTTGAGACGTCCTTCTCGCAAAGTCTGAAAAGCTTCTCCCAGACCCTCCGACCAACGCCATGTGCAGGTCCGATGGCCTGAATCAGCTCCATGGGAATACCTGTCGCGATACGGTTCATCCGAGAGACGAGAGACTCGTCGATCTGAAGCGCCCGATAGGCGATGGTCTGGGCGTTCTTGCGTGTCTCGTCAGTTTTACCAAGTTCCCGAATGATCCCGGCGACGAACAGGGCCCTCTCGATAAACGAGGGGTCTTGGCGGGCATTGTTCTCTACGCCCTGGGCGATCAGGGCTTCCTCTTCGGTCATCTCCATGACCGTGGCGCGTACTTTCTGACCAAGTTCACGACAGGCGAGAAGCCTGCGGCGTCCATAGACGATCTCAAGTGCCCCGTCTTGCGTTCGGCGGACAAGAACCGGAACCTTTTGCCCGTGCTCACGGATCGACGCGACGAGCTCCTCAAGGCCATCGCTCGGATCGATGCGATCCATGACCGCGGACATTCGCACAGCGCTCGGGTCGATCAAGCGCGTGGCGTGTTTGTCTTCCTCCAACACCGATGCTTGCGCTCGAGCGACAGTTGGGCTCGTGCGCTTCAGATCGAGATCCGCATCCTCACCCGACGTTGACGCTTTACCCATCGCGTTCTTGAGGGAGTCCCCGAAGACCTTACGCGCCATGACTACGCCCCCATGCCTTGAGGATTTCGCGCTCAACTTCGTCGGTCACCCGTGAAACGGACTCGATCGCACGCTCGTATGTTCTGCGGTTCACGTCGCGAGGTTCGACCTCAAAGATGCTCTGCTGGGTGTTTGCGGCATCACCTACCGCCGTCGACTTCAGGAACTCGGCAGGGAGGACCGCATCGCCAAGGACCGTCCGAAGCAGAGAAGAGATCTGGACCTGTGGACCGTCGGTGTTCTCGTACCGGGTGATCAGCACCCGAACGAAGTTCAGGCCGTGCTCGGGAGCATGCGCCTCGACGACGCCCATCAGGTTGCTCGCCATGCCGAGGAAGCTCGCCAGGGACATGACATCAAGCATGGACGCGTTGAGCGGGATCAGGACCCCAGTGGAAGCAAAGAGGGCGGAGATCACCGAGAAGTTCAGCTGCGGCGGGGTGTCGAAGATCACCACATCATATCGGCTCAGGACAGGCTCAAGCGCTTCACGGATCCGACTGTGAAAGGTGGTGGCGCCGTGTCTGAAGCTCAAAGCGACCTCGAACTCGTACTCCATGATGTCCATGGAGGCCGGGATCAGATCCACAGTCGGGAAATTCGTCTTGCGAATGATATCGGAGGCGGGCAGGGGACCTTCCGATCGGATCAGATCGTAGGAGGTCGGCATGTCCGGATCGAGTTCAGGGGTCACCCCGAACAGGTTTGTCAGGCTTGCCTGGCTGTCCAGATCGATCAACAGGACCCGATAGCCGCGAAGGCCGAGGAGCTGACCAACATGAGCGACGGTCGACGTTTTTGCGGAACCGCCCTTCAGGTTGAAGATCGTCACGACTTGGCACGGTTCGCCAGCTCTTCTGTGAGGGTGCTCATCGGGCTTGATCCTGCCCGTCTCAAGAAGGACGCGTTGGGCCTCGACCATGTCCTCGGCAGAGAAACTGCGGCGGTTGCCACCCTCGAGGATGCCTTCGGGAAAGCCGTCGAGGTTTGACACATGGTGGCGGAAAGTGTTCTGGTTGAGCCGTAGGAGATCGGCTGCTTCCCGCATCGCAAAGCGGCGGAGACCCTTCTGGGCATCCGGTGGAAAGGTCTCCTGCGCATGTTCACGCAACCGGCTACCAAGCCGCTTGGACATGACATCGAATCTTTGAGAGGCTCGTATCCCGCTCATCACTGCCCTCAAGTCTTTATTGTTTTGCACACCTTAACAGTTTTCGTGAGTAAATCCAGCCCAAACCGTTGAGCGGCCTAGACGCGTTGAAGTGGTCGATTTTTGACGAGAGAAAACCGTTAAGTATCAGTGCATTGGGCAGCCTAGTTCGCAGTGCACTTCAACAGATCGTGGGTCGCGATGGCATAGCCACAACATGTATTGTGGATACCTACGGACCACAGATCTTCAGAATCGCACGACCGATTCCCGCGACTTCAGTCAAGCAGACCCAGCTTCTCGGCCCGTTCCAGCAGCTTCTTCACTGACGACGGCTGCCAGCTTGTCCGCCCGCGGGGCGTACGCTCGCGCATTGCTTCCAGTCGAGTGCAGATCGCCTGAAGCGTGATGTCGGGGTCCGCGCCCTTGATGCCGGCGACGATGGCAG
>SKUV01000140.1 GCA_007129775.1 Paracoccaceae bacterium
AAGCCGAGAAATCCCCGCGCGCAGGCCTGCTGAAGCCGATGGTTCTCGGTCTGGCCGGGGCGATCCTGCTGGGTGCGGGCGGGTGGTTCGCCGCCCATTCTGGCCTGCTCGGCAGCCTTGGCCTGACGGCGGGCATGGGGGGCGGGGCGGCGTTCGAAGCCGCCGAGGTGAGTTTCGTGCCGGTGCCGCAGATGGTTATCAGCCTCGGTCCCGAATCGCCCCATCGCCACCTCCGGTTCGGCGCCACTCTCGAAGTGGCGCGCGGCCGCCACGGGCAGGCGGAGGAACTCATGCCGCGCGTGGTCGATGTGCTCAACAGCTATCTGCGCGCCATCGACGTGGCCGCTTTCGAGGAGCCGGCGGCGCTGTTTCGGCTGCGCGCGCAGATGCTGCGCCGGGTGCAACTGGTGACCGGAGAGGGCGTGGTCCGCGATCTGCTGATCACCGAATTCGTGTTCAATTAGGGGGCTTTCATGGACGTCATCGCGGATATCCTGCTTGTGGCCGGGGCGATCGGGGCGGCGGCCTATTGCCTCGTGCTGTCGCGCCGGCTCCGTGCCCTGACGCAACTGGAGAACGGCATGGGCTCGGCCATTGCCGTGCTGTCGGCGCAGGTCGATGATCTGACGAAGGCGCTGGCGGCGGCGCGCGATGCCTCCGACGGCGCGGTGACGACGCTGGACGACCGCACGAAACGGGCGGAAGCCGCTGCCGCGCGGATCGACCTGCTGCTGGCCTCGCTCCATGACCTGCCGCAACCGGATACCTCTGCCGCGAACCCGGGCCTCGAACGCGGGCGCCGTCAGGTCATCCGCAACCGTGCCCGCAGCCGCATGGACGAGGCGCAGGATACGGACCATGCTCAGGAGGAAACGGCATGACCGCATATGCTCGACGGCGCCATGCTGCGCCGGCGATCCTGTCCCTGCTGGCGGTGCTTTTTCTGGCCTCGGCGGGGACGCGGATGGTCGAAGGGTTGGGCGCGGCGCTGGCACGCGAATCTGCGCCCGAGGCGCCGGGCGAGGCCGTGGCTTCCGGTGCCGAAGAGGCGGCCTTCATCGTTGCACTCAACCAGCGCGCCGCCCGACTGGACGAGCGTGAAGAGGCCCTGGCCGACCGGATGCAAGCCCTCGCGCTGGCCGAAGCGCGCGCGCGCGAGCGCACCGCGGAATTGCGCGCGGCCGAAGAAGCGCTTGCCGCGACCCTCGCGCTCGCCGATCAGGCAGCCGAACGGGACCTCGTGCAACTCACCAGCCTCTACGAGGCGATGCGGCCGAAGGATGCCGCACTCCTGTTCGAAGAGATGGATCCGAATTTCGCCGCCGGCTTCATCGCGCGCATGCAGACCGATGCCGCGGCCGCGATCCTTGCGGGCCTGACGCCCCGGGCGGCCTATGCGATCAGCGCTGTCCTTGCCGGGCGCCACGTCGGCGTGCCGCAGGACTAGCGCGATGTCACCCATTCATCATTGGCCGCAGCGCGAGGGCCGCTCATGATCGGCAGCATCGGTATCGTCATCGTATTCGTGATGGTTTTCGGCGGCTACATGGCGGCAGGCGGAAACCTCGATATCATTCTCTACGCCCTGCCTTACGAGCTTGCGATGATCGGGGGCGCCGCGGTCGGGGCGTTCCTGATCGCCAATAACAGCGACGTGCTGAAACAGACCGCGCGCGATCTGGCCAAGATCTTTCGCGGGCCACGCTGGCGCCCGGAGGATTACCGCGACCTTCTGTGTCTGCTGTTCGAACTGATCCGGCTGGCGCGGTCCAACCCGGTCGCGATCGAGGAGCATATCGAAGCGCCCGACACCTCGGATATCTTCGGCCGCTATCCGCGGATCCTCGCCGATCACGAGGCGGTGGAACTGATCTGCGACACGCTGCGCGCGGGTTCGCTCAGCTATGATGATCCGCATCAGGTCGAGGAGGTGCTCGACAAGCGGATGGAAACCAACCTGCACCACGCGCTGCACACCAGCCATGCAATTCAGACCACCGCCGATGCGCTGCCGGCGCTGGGCATCGTCGCGGCGGTGCTCGGCGTGATCAAGACCATGGGCTCGATCGACCAGCCGCCAGAGGTTCTCGGCAAGATGATCGGCGGGGCGCTGGTGGGCACCTTTCTAGGGGTGTTTCTGGCCTATGGTTTCATCGGCCCTTTCGCCAGCCGGCTGAAGAACGTCATCGAGGAAGAGGCGCATTTCCATCACCTGATCCGCGAGGTTCTGGTGGCCAACCTGCACAATCACCCCACCAATATCTGCATCGAGGTCGGCCGGCAGAACACGCCGCACGGGCTGCGCCCCAGCTATGGCGATCTGGAGACGGCACTGAAATCCGTCCGGCAGGAGGCCGCGTGATGGTCTGCCCGGGCACCGGGCCCCGCCGGCGTGCCGGGTTGCGGGCGCTGGTCGCGGCCGTGCTGTCGGTTCTGATGCCGGTTTTCGGCGCAGGGGCGCAAACCAATCCGTCCTCCGCGCCGGTGCTGGTTCTGTCGGGCGAGCATGAAGGCTTCAGCCGTCTGGCCATGGTATTGCCGGGCCCCGGCGGATGGCGGCTGGAGCCGGTACCCGGCGGCCATGCCCTGCGTTTCGAGGATCCCGGGCTCACGCTCGATCCCTCGCGTATCCATGACCTGATCCCGCGCGACCGGCTCGAAAGCGTGGCGCTGCTGCCTGACGGCATGTTTCTGGGCATCAGTTGCGACTGCTATTTGCGCAGCTTCGAGGATCGGCCCGGCGTCCTCGTCATCGATATCGTCTCGGGGCCGGACCCGGATGCCACCGCGCCGAGGGCGCGCCCGCGCCCGCGTCCCGCGCCCGAGGCAACCGAGAGCGGCACGGCGACGGTTGCGGACGCGGCCTTCGGCCTGGAGGGCGGCACAGTCCCGGAGGCGGCCGCCCCCCGACCAGAAATCAACGCCCGAACAGCGGGGGATGATGGACCGGCTGCGCAGGCGGCGGGCTCCGACCCTGACGCTGTTGCGCCGCCGGAGGGGCTGGGCGCGGCCCGCTCGTGGCTGGTGCGGGATGGCCGGGACGTCGCGCTTCAAACCCCGCCGGATGGGCACGATCCGGCCCGCGACGCCGCGCGCGCGGCGCTGGTCGCCCAGATCAGCCGGGCAGCCACCCAGGGTGTCGTCGATCTCGCCGCCCCGCCTCAGTCCGCTCCTCCCCAGTCCGCTCCTCCCCAGTCCGC
>SKUV01000337.1 GCA_007129775.1 Paracoccaceae bacterium
GCTTGCCGGTGCGGCGCCCTTTGCCAAGACGTCCTATATTGGCCGGGTGCTTGACACCGCGCGCAGGCTTCTGATGCGCGAGGGCGGCGTGGCGGCGCTGGGCGCGCGGGCGGTGGCGCTTGACCGGGCCGGGATATTCGCCGGCACCGACTGGCAAAGCCCTGCCGCCCTGCTGCCCGGGCTGGTGGGCAATACGCTGCGCCATGCCGATCCGCCCACGGTGGCGCTGGAATGCATCAGCCTGCTGCGCCTGCTGGCCGCCGCGCAGGACGAGCACACGATCGAGAACCTGCCGGCCGAACATGCCCGCCATTTCCTGACGCAGGTTCTCGCGCTGAACCTCGACCGGCTGTTCGGCGCCGCGACCGAGGCCGACCGCATCGCCGACCATCCGCTGGCCCCGGCGGTGGAGCGGCTGCTGCGCCACCTGCTGGCCGAAAGCGGGGGAGAAGGCATACTGGGCGAGTTGATCGACGAGATCTGGCGCATCCTGTCCCAGCGTCCGCTGCAGGTGGATGCGGTGAAATCCATGATCACGCAGATTTCGGTGGCCATGGCGCAGGGCATCCTGCGCCCGGGCGAGGCGCATCTGGGCGCCGACCGGCTCATCAGCGCGCTTTTCGGCCCGGCGCGGTTCTGCGCCGATGATCCGGGGCTGGCGGAATACGAGGCCCGGCTTGCCGGCGCCGATGACCGGGCGCTGCGCGACGAGGCCGCGGCGTTGGCGCGGGCGATGCATGACACAGGGCTGGTGTCGGATTACCACGCCGCTTTCGTGCAATGGCTGCTGCGCGCGGGGCAGGGCGCGATCCTGCCCGATGCGCTGGGGCTCAGCACCACGGGCCTCGATGGTCTGCGTTGCTACGAGCCGCTGGTGCACGGGTTGATCAGCGAGTCGGTGCGCCCGGGCACGGCGCAGGCGGTGCTGGGGCTGACGCTGATGCTGGAGCGCGGCATCCTCTATTCGCCGCCGGTGGCGCCCTCGCTCTGGCGGCTTCTGGGCATGCCGCTGTCGCCCCGCAGTGAAGAGGTGCTGGCCGCGGCCTTCGGTTCGGGCGTGCCCGCGCGCAGTCGACTGATCGCGGGGCTGTTGATGCTGCTGGGCAATCCGCTCGGCATCGGACAGGGCAACAACCCCACCTGTCAGGCCGCGCGGGCGCTTGCGCTCTGGGCGCTGAACGATCCCGATTACCTTCTGTGGATTCTGGCCAATGTGATCCGGCGCGACCGGCTGGACCTGTACTTCGAGGGCCAGCGGCTCGATTCGGGCGAATTGCCGCCGGGGATGTCTTCGGGCACGCCGCTCGATGCCGATCCGGTTTCGGTGCTGCTGGTGCCGCATATCGATCGTATCTATGTGGAGATGGGGCGCCGCGTGGCCGGGCGGGGCGAGGACCCGCATCGCTGGATCAACCCGGAGCTGCACGGCTGGTGGGTCGGGCGGCGGTTTCACATCGCCGTCGATATCGCCACCGGGGCGCTGGCCGATTACCCCGCCTTCCTGCGCCGCTTCTTCCAGAGCTACGACCCCCTGCACAACGGCAACCAGCCGGTGATCCATCCCCAACCCGCCGGCATTGCCGTGACCGACAGCCTCGGCCGTTTCGTGGGCTGGCACGCCATCGCCATCACCCGCGTTGCGCTGGACCGGGGCGGCGACATGCGCGTCTATTTCTTCAACCCCAACAACGACAGCGGTCAGGACTGGGGGCAGGGCGTCGTCGTCTCGACGCGCGGCCATGGCGAACGCTTCGGCGAGGGCTCGCTGCCGATTGAACAGTTCGTCTCGCGGCTCTATCTGTTTCACGACGATGCGCTCGACCCGCCCGGCGGCCCGCCGGTAGAGCCCGAGGCTCTGGCGCGGATCGAGGCGATGGCGCGGGCAAGCTGGGCCGCCGACCGCGGGGGTTGAGTTGCCCGGTTCCGCGGGGCCCGCAGGCGCGTGATTCCGCGCAGGGCATTTCGGGACATTTTCCCGATGTGTGAAAAAATGACATCCATTGTCGTGTTTGGCCGTGTTTTCACGGTCCGTCCGCCCGATATTGCCGTGCAGTGCAATAGCCGCTTTTCAAATTGCGGGCCCTCGCGCTAGCATTCGTCGGACAACCGGAGGCAGCATGTCAGATCAGCGGGAATTGCATTCGTCGCGCTATCGTATCGGCGTCGATATCGGGGGAACCTTCACCGATGTCGTGTTGCTGGACGAGGCTGATGGCAGCACTGAGGTGGTCAAGGTGCCAACCGTTCCGGCCGATCCGTCCGAGGGGTTTCTGAACGGGCTGGAAACCGCGCTGTCGCGGTTCGACGTGACGCCGGAGGCGGTGGGCTTTCTGGTCCATGGCACCACCATCGCCACCAACACGATCATTCAGGGTGCGGGCGCCAGGGCCGGGTTGATCACCTCTGCCGGCTTTTCCGATGTGCTGGAAATCGGCTATCAGACGCGGCCCTCGCTCTATGATCTGGCTTATGAGAAACCCGCGCCGCTGGTGCCACGGCACATGACCGCCGGCGTGCCCGAGCGGATCGGGCCGGAGGGCGAGGTGCTCGTGCCGCTGGACGAGGACGCGGTGCGGCAGGCCGCGCGGCATCTGGCCCGCGCCGGGGCCGAGGCCATCGCCATCGCCTTTCTGCACGCCTATCGCGACCCCGCGCACGAACGGCGCGCGGCCGAACTGGTGCGGCAGGCCGCGCCGGGGGTGGATGTGGTCACCTCGTCCGGGGTCAGCCCGGAATACCGCGAATACCCGCGCACCAGCACCGCGGTGGTCAATGCCGTTCTGGTGCCGCGTGTCGCGCCCTATCTGGCGCGGCTGGAAACGCGGCTGGCCGATCTCGGCCTTGTGGCGCCGCTGCATCTGATGACGTCGAGCGGCGGGATCATGGCATCCGATACGGCCAAGCGGCTGCCGGTCCATCTGGTGGAATCCGGGCCGGCTGCCGGGGTGATCGGCGCGGCCTTTGTGGCGCAAGCCGCCGCCGACCCGGCCGTGGGCCAGCGCATTCTCGCGCTCGATATCGGCGGGACCACCGCCAAGGCCGCGCTGGTGGAGGATGGCACGCCCGCGCTGGCCGAGGAATTCGAGGTCGGCGCGTCGATGGTGCCCCATTCCACTGCCGGCCGGGGGCAGGGCTATCCGGTCAAGCTGCCGGTGGTCA
>SKUV01000159.1 GCA_007129775.1 Paracoccaceae bacterium
CCCTGCCACCGGAAGTTCACCCGCCATCGCCATAAGCGCCGGCGCCTTGTCCTTCAACTCGTTCACCACCCGCTGCGCCAGCTTCGGCCCGACCCCGGGGGCCGCGCGCACCGCGTTCCAGTCGCCCAGCAGAATCGCGCGCGACACCCCCTCCGCCCCCAGCGTGCCGAGGATCGCCATGGAGGCCTTGGCCCCCACCCCCTGCACCGTGGTCAGCAGCCGGTGCCATTCCTTCTCCAGAAGCGTAGGAAAGCCGAAAAGCTGCAGCAGATCCTCCCGGACCACCAGATCGGTATAAAGCGCTGCGAAACCGCCCGCCGCCGGCAGCGCCGCCAACGTGCGCTCGGACACGAATACGACATAGCCCACCCCGCCCGCGTCGATCAGCACATGGTCGCTGCCGCGATAGTCGATCCGCCCGGCCACCCGCCCGATCATCGCCTGCCTCCGCCCGCGGCAATCGCCGCCGCAAGCCGCCCCGTCGATTGCACATGCAGGCTGTGGCAGATCGCGATTGCCAGCGCATCCGCCGCATCGGGCCCGGCGATCCGCACCCCCGGAAGCTGCAGCCGCACCATATGGTCGATCTGCTGCTTGGCGGCATGGCCGACCCCCACCACCGCCTTTTTCACCGCATTGGGCGCGTATTCCCCCACCGCCAGCCCCGCCTGCGCCGGGACCAGAAGCGCGATGGCCCGCGCATGGCCCAGTTTCAGCGTGGCGACCGCATCCTTGTTGACGAAGGTCTGTTCCACCGCGGCGCAATCCGGCGCAAAGCGCGCCACCACATCCGCAAGTTGCCCGTGCAGGCTCAAAAGTCGGGCCGCCAGATCCTCGCCCGCGGAATGGCAGACCCCATTGGCGATGTGGCGCAACCGGCCCGGGGCTGCATCGATCACGCCCCACCCGAGGTTGCGCAAGCCGGGGTCGATGCCCAGAACCCGCATGATGCCCACCGCTGCCTGCCTTCGTTGCGCATCGCTAGCACGAAAAGAGAACATCTGCCAAGGCCGAAGGTGCAGGCGACGGGCCTCGGCCATGCACGCGCTGCATAATCGCCTTGCAAAGCTGTCGCTTGTTGCTGCGCCGCAGAAAGCCTATCTGGCTGCCTGAAGGGGCACGCAGTATGGCCGGCCCCGCGGCCCGCGAGGGTCCTGAAACCGCAACGAAAACACCACTGACAGCGCGCCCCGGGGCAACGGCCCGCCGGCGCTTGCCGAACCGGAGATACGACATGGCTTTCCTTTCCCTCAACCGATCCGCCCACGGGGCGATCCCGACGCTGTTCGACAATCTGTCGCCCGCCGGCGTGCTCGCCCGCCTGCGCGACCTCCTTCGCGCCTGGAGCCTCAAGCGCCGGACGCGCCTTGAACTTGAGATGCTCAGCGACCGTGAACTGGCCGATGTGGGCCTGACCCGCGCCCAGATCGGCAAGGTCGTGCGCGAATTGCCCTGAGCCGCGGCCTGAGGCGGCGAGGGCATAGCCTGCCGCCGCAGCCCTTGGGGCGCTATCCCCGCGCCAGGATCGCAGGGCACAATCGCAGCCCGCAAACCCGCACCGCGACCCCGGCCGGACGCCGCGGGCCTCGGGGCGGCTTGCGTTCCATACTTCGCGAGCGACCCGCTCGCGTGCCGATCGCCAGTACCGCCGCCGACAACGCTCTGCCGCACCGCGGCGGGGCTTGACTTTCCCGGCGGTCTCACCCACTTACAGCGCAACGTCTTCGCCCCTGCCGCGTGAGCAGGCACGTCCGCGGGTTCATCCCCGCGCGACCGATCCGGGCGACGGCATCCGGCACCGGCCATCCGCCGGGCCGCAAGACAGGTTCCCACCATCACGCATTGGGGGCTGGCGCGCCATCTTGGCTGCGCTCCCACCATGACCGCCCCGCGGATGCGGGGCCACGAGCGGGCATGGCCCGCCGAAAGGATACGACTTGACGGATTTCTCGACACTCGGGCTGCACCCCAGCCTGCTCGACGCCCTCGCCTCGCAGGGCTTTACCGAACCCACGCCGATTCAGGCGCAGGCGATCCCGCATCTGATGAAGGGGCGCGACCTGATGGGCCTCGCCCAGACCGGCACCGGCAAGACCGCGGCCTTCGGGCTGCCGCTTCTGCATGCGCTGACCGGCCAGAAGCGGCCCGCACCGAAGACCGTGCGCGCGCTGATCCTTGCGCCGACCCGCGAACTGGTCAACCAGATCGCCGAGACCCTGCGCAGCTTCACCACGGCGACGCCGGTGCGCATCGCCACCGTGGTCGGCGGCGCCTCGATCAACCGGCAGGTGGCGGTGCTGGCGCGCGGCACCGATGTGCTGGTGGCCACGCCCGGGCGGCTGCTTGACCTGCTCGACCGGCGTGCGCTGACACTGGAACATGCGCGGCATCTGGTGCTGGACGAGGCCGACCAGATGCTCGACCTCGGCTTCATCCATGCCCTGCGCAAGATCGCCCGGCTGCTGCCCGACAGCCGCCAGACCCTGCTGTTCTCGGCGACCATGCCGAAACAGATGGAGGAACTGGCCACCACCTATCTGCGCGACCCGGTGCGCGTGCAGGTGGCGCCGCCGGGGCAGGTCGCCGAGCGGATCGATCAGGGCGTCTGGTTCGTCAATCAGGGCGACAAGGCGCGCCTTCTCGAAGAGCTTCTGGGCGCCCATCCGGGCGAACTTGCGCTGGTCTTCGCGCGCACCAAACATGGTGCCGACAAGCTCGCCAAGCTGCTCGACTCCTGGGGCTTCAGCGTCGCGGCGATCCACGGCAACAAGAGCCAGGGACAGCGCGAACGCGCGCTTGCGGCCTTCCGTGCGGGGCAGATCAAGGTGCTGGTGGCGACCGATGTGGCCGCCCGCGGCCTCGACATTCCGGCGGTGCGCCATGTCTACAATTACGACCTTCCGAACGTGCCTGAAAACTACGTCCACCGGATCGGCCGCACCGCGCGGGCCGGCAAGGCCGGTCGCGCCGTGGCTTTCTGCGCGCCTGCCGAGATGGGCGATCTGCGCGCCATTGAGCGGCTGATGAAGCGCGACCTAGCGGTGATCGGCGGAACGCCCTGGCCCGATGATCTGGCCGGGCCTGCCCGCGCAGCCGCCCGCAAACGCGGACCGGGTCGTGGCGGGCCACGGCCAGCGCGCAAGGAAGGGCAGCAA
>SKUV01000288.1 GCA_007129775.1 Paracoccaceae bacterium
AAGAGCAACTTGCCCGCTGGCTCGGCGGCCTCGGGCCGTGGCGCTTTGTTGACGCCGACGATCCCGGCGCTGCCCTGCGGCGCGGCCCGCCACCCTGCAAGGACTGATGCAACGAGACCGATGCCATGAGCCAACAGCATCCCGATTATCCCCATGTCTTCCGGCCCCTGCGGATCGGCGCCACCGACCTGCGCAACCGCATCTTCGTGCCGGCCCACACCACCAACTACGGCGCCGACAACCTGCCGACCGACCGGCATCTGGCCTATCACCGGGCACGGGCCGCGGGCGGTGCGGCGCTGATCGTCTTCGAGGGCATCCGCGTCCACCGCTCCAGCCTCGGCCGGCAGCAGGGGGTGAACGGCTACGAGCCTGCCGCGATCCCGCGGTTTCGCCGCATCGCCGAGGCGGTGCAGGCCGAGGGCTGCCGGCTCTTTGGCCAGATCATCCATCTGGGCCGGCATATCGACGGCAATTTTGCCCGCATGCCGTCGTGGTCAGCCAGCGACATCCCCTGGTCGGCCACGGCGCCGCCGCCGCATCCGATGACCGAGGCCGAGATCGCCACGGTCGTGGGCGCCCATGCCGAGGTGGCCTGCAATCTGATGGAGGCCGGTCTCGACGGGATCGAATTGCAGATGGCCCACGGGCATCTGTTGCAGCAGTTCCTCTCTCCCGCCTCGAACCGTCGGCAGGACGGCTATGGCGGCAGCGCGGAGAACCGGCTGCGCTTTGCCCTGGAAACCCTGCGGGCGGTGCGCGCGGCGCTGGGGCCCGACCGGACGCTGGGGATCCGCATCAGCGCCGACGAGTTCCTTCCCGGCGGGCTGGTGCTGGCGGATATGTGCGAAGTGGTGCGCCGGCTGTGCACCGAGGTGCAGGTCGATTTCGTGAATGTCTCCCATTCGGCCTACCACGGCAGCTATACCGTCTCGACCCAGATGGCCGACATGGCTTTCCGGCTGGAGGATTTCCAGCCGCTCACGCGCGGGATCGCGAAAGCGCTCGACGGGGTGACGCGGCGCCCCGCGGTGCTGACGGTCTGCCGCTATCGTCAGGTGGCGCAGGCCGAGGCGATGCTGGCCGAAGGCGCTGCCGACATGGTGGGCATGGCGCGCGCGCATGTGGCCGACCCCGAGATCGTGGCAAAGGCGCGCAGCGGCCGGTCCGCCGAAACGCGGCTCTGTATCGGATGCAATCAGGGGTGCGCGGGGTTTCTTGCGTTGAGCCTGCCGATCACCTGCCTCGTCAACCCCGCAGCCGGGCGCGAGGCGCAATGGCCGGCGCCGGCGTTGCAGCCCGCCGATACCCGCAAGCGGGTGCTGGTGATCGGGGCCGGTCCGGCCGGGATGGAAGCCGCCGCCACCGCCGCCGAGCGCGGCCACGAGGTCGCGCTGTGGGAGCGGGAAGAAGCGATGGGCGGGGCGCTGCGCTGGCTGGACAGGATGCCGCTGCGCCGGGAGTTCGGCGGCCTGCATGCGCATCAGTCGCAGCGGCTCGCGGCGGCCGGAGTGTCGGTCAGCCTCGGCCGCGAGGCCGTGGCCGGGGATGTGCGCGCCCATGGCGCGGATGCGGTGATCTGGGCGACCGGTGCCGCACCGCAGGGCCAGCCGCTCGCCTCGGGCGGCACTGCGCTGACGCTGGAGGCGGCGCTGGCGGCGCCGGAGGCGCTGGGCCGGCGCGTGCTGCTGGTCGATGCGCTGGGCGGCTGGTCGGTGGTGGCGCTGGCGGAGTGGCTTGCCGACGAGGGCCGCACAGTGACGCTGGTCGCGCCCGCCGGCGCCCCGGGCTGGGCGATCAGCATGTACAGCGGCTTCGCCTTGCGCGCCCGGCTGCGCGACAAGCGGGTGCGCATCATCGCCGGCCATGCGCTGGCCGATTTTGCCGGCGGGGTGGCTCGGCTGACCGATCTGTCGCTGGGCGAGGCGGGCATGTCGCTGGAGGCAGACAGCGTCGTCGCGCCGCTGCCCGGCCGGCCGCGCGACGGATTGGCGCGCGATCTGGCCGCGCTCGACAACGGCGCCGCAGCCACCGCGCGGCTCGTCGGCGATTGCCAGTCGCCGCGCACGGCGCTGGAGGCGGTGTTCGAGGGCCATGAGGCGGGGCGCGCGTTGTGAACAAGGCAAAGGAGGCTAAGATGGGCAGGCTGACCGGGCGCGTGGCGCTGATCACCGGGGCGGGGCGCGGCATCGGCCGGGCCATCGCCGAACGATTTCACGGCGAAGGTGCGGCGGTGGCGCTGATCGACCGCGATCCCGGCCCGGTGACGGCGCTGGCCGCAGCACTCGGAGCACGCGCGCGGGCGCTGGTGGCGGATGTCTGCGACGCCGGCGAGATCGGCGCGGCGCTGGCGGCGGCCGAGGCGGATTTCGGCCCGCCCGGCATCCTCGTGAACAACGCCGCCGGCCCCAGTATCCGCGCTCCGGTGGACCGGCTCGACCCCGCCGACTGGGAGGCCATGCTACGCGCCAACCTCACCAGCGTCTTTCTGGTCAGCCGCGCCGCGCTGCCGGGGCTGCGCCGGGCCGGCGACGGGGCGATCATCAATATCGCCTCGCAGCTTGGCCGGGTGGCGGTGCCCGGGGCCGCGGCCTATTGCGCGACCAAGGGAGCGATCCTGCAATTCACCCGGGCGATGGCGCTCGATCACGCGGCCGAGGGTATCCGCGTCAATTCCCTGTCGCCCGGGGCGGTGGCGACCGAGCGGCTGGAGATGCTGTTCGACTCGCGAGAGGCGGCGACCGCGGCCCTGGCGCCGATGCACCCGGTCGGCCGGCTGGGCCGGGCCGAGGAAATCGCCGAGGCCGCAGTGTTCCTTGCCGCGCCCGGTTGCGCCTTCATGACCGGGGCCGACCTCGTGGTCGATGGCGGCTATACGGCGCAATAGCGATGACACGGTACGACCACATCATCGTCGGGGCGGGTGCGGCGGGCTGCGTGCTCGCGAACCGGCTCAGTGCCGATGGCCGCCGCTCCGTGCTGCTGCTCGAGGCCGGCGGCAGCGACCGGCATCCGGTGGTCTCGATTCCGCTGCTGGCCGGGGTCGCCTATTTCCACCGGCCGCTGAACTGGAACCATGTCACCGCCCCGCAGCCCGGGTTGGCCGGGCGCGAGATACGCTGGCCGCGTGGGCGGCTGCTCGGCGGGACCTCGTC
>SKUV01000228.1 GCA_007129775.1 Paracoccaceae bacterium
GGTGGCGACGTATTTCGCCGCTCAGGAACGCGGCCTGAGCGGACGCGGCCTTATGCGCACCGACGGCGGCGGCGCCGATACGCCCATCAGCCGGGCCAGCCTGACCGAGAATTTCGTGCGCATCGCCCTTTATGACGAATACACCGAAATCGGCGGACGGCTCGTGCAGCGTGCCACGCCGGCGGCGCTGCGCCGCTGGGATGCGCCGGTGCGCATGCGGCTCGAATTCGGCCATGCGGTTCCGGATGCGGTGCGCCGCAAGGACGGCCCCGACGTGGCTGCCTATGCCAGCCGGCTGGCCCGCGCCACCGGCCATGCGATCAGCTTTGTCGGCAGCGACACGCCGCGCACGGGCGCGAATTTCCATGTCCTGGTGCTGACCGAGGATGAACGCCGTGACGCGGGTGCCCGGCTGCGTGCGTTGGTGCCGGGGATCGATGCGCAATCCATCCGGCTGATCGAGGATTTGCCGCTGTCGATCTCCTGCATCGTGCTGGCGTTTTCGCGCGGCGCGAGCCATGTGTACACGGATGCCATCGCCGTGGTGCGTGCCGAACTGCCCGACCTGACGCGCCTGTCGTGTTATCACGAGGAACTGGCCCAGGGCCTCGGCCTGCCCAATGACAGCCCTCGCGCCCGGCCCTCCATCTTCAATGACAATCAGGAATTCGCGCTGCTTACGCGCCATGACGAATTGCTGTTGCGAATGCTCTATGATCCGCGCCTGCGCCCCGGAATGCGCGAGACCGAGGCGCGGCCGATCATCCAGCGTATTGCATCCGAGCTTCTGAGCGGCGAAAGTTGACCCGTAACACCCCGGCAGGGAGGACAGACCATGGTCTTCAAGTTCATCAAGGGCGAATTCATCGACGTCATCGAATGGACGGACGATTCGCGCAACACGATGGTCTATCGTTTCGAACGCTACGGTAACGCCATCAAGTATGGCGCCAAGCTGACCGTGCGCGAAGGGCAGGTCGCCGTCTTCATCCACGAGGGGCAACTGGCCGATGTCTTCGGCCCCGGCATGTATATGCTGGAGACCAACAACATGCCGGTGATGACTACGTTGCAGCACTGGGATCACCTGTTCAATTCGCCTTTCAAGTCCGAAGTCTATTTCGTCAACACGCGGCGCTTTCCCAACCTCAAATGGGGCACGCAGAACCCGATCATGCTGCGCGATCCGGAATTCGGCGCGGTGCGCCTGCGCGCTTTCGGCAGCTACACGATCCGGGTCTCGGATGCGGGGCGCTTCATGACCGAGATCGTGGGCACCGACGGTCACTTCACGCAGGAAGAGATCAGCCAGCAGATCCGCAACATCGTGGTGCAGAAATTCAGCCGGACGGTCGCGCAAAGCGGTATTCCCGCGCTCGACATGGCCGCCAACACGAAGGATCTGAGCGAGATCATCGCCGAGGCGATCAGCCCCACGCTGACCGAATACGGGCTGGAGATGCCCGAGCTTTACATCGAGAACATCTCGCTGCCGCCGGCGGTGGAAAAGGCGCTCGACAAGCGGACCTCCATGGGGATCGTCGGCGATCTGGATCAATACACCAAATTCGCCGCGGCCGAGGCGATGCAAAAGGCAGCCACCCAGGATGGCGGCGGAATGGGCGCGGGCCTCGGGGCCGGGATGGGCATGGGCATGGGCATGGCCATGGCCGGACAGATGGCCAACCCTCAGGCAGGCGGGGCCGCGCCGCAGGCCGCCGCCCCCGCCCCGCAGGCTGCGCCACCGCCCCCGCCGCCACCTGCCGAAGCCGCGTGGCACATCGCCGAGAACGGCGCCACCAAGGGCCCCTTCGGCATGAACGATCTGCAGCAGATGCTGACCAGCGGAGGGCTTAGCCGCAAGACACTTGTCTGGACGGCCGGGCAGGACGGCTGGAAACCCGCTGGCGAGGTGCCGGCGCTGGCCGGGCTCTTTGCCGCGTCACCGCCTCCACCGCCCCCACCGCCGCCGGCGGGCTGAGGCCACCATGTCCGACGCCGCCGCCGACACCGCCGCTGAACCTCCCGCCGCCGAGGGCGAAGAATACCGCTTTCCTTGCGCGCAATGCGGGGCGAACCTGCGCTATGCGCCGGGCCAGACCTCCATGTCCTGCAGCTATTGCGGGCATGAGCAGGACATCCCCGGCGCCTGCGACGATACCCGCAACGCAGCCCTTGCGCCGCTTGATCTGCACGAGATGCTGAACCGGCCCGTGCCGGAGTCGGAGATCGAGGAAACGCGCGTCCTGTCCTGCACCAATTGCGGCGCACAGGTGGAATTCGCGCCGGAGGTGCATTCTTCCGAATGCCCCTTCTGCGCCACACCCGTGGTCACCGACACCGGCACCAACCGCCATATCAAGCCGCAGGCGGTGCTGCCCTTCCGGCTGCAGGAGCAGGAGGCGCGCACAGCCTTCACGAAATGGCTCAAGGGGCTGTGGTTCGCGCCGAACGGTCTGCAGAAATTCGCCCGCGAGGACAACCGCTTTTCCGGCATCTACGTGCCCTACTGGGCGTTCGATGCCGACACCCGCAGCCGCTATACCGGAGAACGCGGCACGTATTACTACACCGGATCGGGCAAGAACCGGCGCCGCCGCATCCGCTGGACCAAGGTCTCGGGCCGGGTGTCGCGCCGGTTCGAGGATCTGCTGGTGATGGCCGCGCAATCGCTGCCCCGGCGCTATGTCCGGGCGCTGGAGCCATGGCACCTGACCGATCTGGAACCCTACAATCCCTCGTTCATCTCGGGCTTCCGGTCCGAAGCCTATACGGTCGATCTGCGCCCCGGGCACGAGATCGCGCGCGAGCGGATGGACGAGATCATCCGCGGCGACGTGCGCCGCGCCATCGGGGGCGACCAGCAGCGTGTGCATTCGCTTGCGACTGATCACGCCAACGAGCGGTTCAAGCATCTGCTTCTGCCGATCTGGGTCGCCGCCTATCGCTATCGCGACAAGGGCTATCGATTTGTTGTCAACGCGCAGACCGGAAAGGTCCGCGGCGAAAGGCCGTGGTCGATCATCAAGATCGCGCTGGCGGTCACCGCCGGCGCTGTGGCCATCGGAGCCTTTATCTATATCGCCGAATTCCTCTGAAGCCCGCCCCGGCGCGCCGGATCGGGGGCTGCGTCCTCGGGGGGCA
>SKUV01000216.1 GCA_007129775.1 Paracoccaceae bacterium
CTCCGCCAGAACCTCCGCCATCCCGAGGATGCCGTTCATCGGCGTGCGTATCTCGTGGCTCATATTGGCGAGGAAGGCGGATTTGGCGCGGTTGGCGGCCTCGGCCTCGCGCCGGCGTTCGATGATTTCGGCCTCGTGGGCGCGGCGTTCGGTCTGATCGTCCACGAAATGCCAGATCGCCCGGCGGTCCCCGGTATGATCGGCCAGAACGCCGGACATCCGGACCGGGGCGATGGTGCCATCGGCGCGGAGGATCCCCCGGTCTTCGGGCCCGTAGCGGCCGATATCGCACAGCATCGCCGCGCTGGCCTTCTCCTTCGCCTCCTGATCGGGGGCCAGAACGTCTTCCATCCGCAGGCCCGTGCAGGCTTCGCGATGATAGCCGGTGTCACGCAGAAAGGCCGGGTTGACGTCAAGGAGCGCGCCGGTTTCGGCATCGCTCAGCACGATTCCGATCGGGCTGGAGGTAAAGATCTCCTGCAACTGGCGGATTCGGGTTTCCTCTTGCCGCGCGGCAAGATGTTCGCGGGTGATATCGCGGATGATGAAGACCCAGCCGCCCGCCCGGCTGCGCCATTCGGCGATGCGAGCCTCGAACCAATGCTCGACACCGGCCAGCGTGACCGGATAGCGCTGCGGCCCCGGCGCGGCCCCGGCGGCCGAGGCGGCCATCAGTTCGCTCACGCGCTGTGCGAGGTCGGGCGGCAGCACTTCGGACAGGGGCTTGCTGCGCATCTGTTCGGGCGGTGCGAGCGATGCGACATCGGCGGCGGGATGGACCTGCGCGATACGGCCCTCGCGGTCGGTCTGCAAGATCAGGTCGGGCAGCGCATTGAGCGTGGCCGCCAGCAGATCGCGGTTTTCGCGCAGCGCAAGCTCGGCGCCAAGACGAACCTTGAGGCTGCCGATCCCGTTCGCCACCGCGCGCAAAAGCAGGATGTCGCCATCGCTCAGCCGACGCGGCTGGGCCACCGCATCATACCCGACAAGGCCCACGGGCTTCCCTGCATCCACCACCGGCACCAGCAGGAGCGAGGCGATGTCCTGTTCCAGCAGCAGATCGCGCGCTGTCGCATCCTCGTCCGGCATGGCGGCGACATCGGGGATATAGACATGTTCGTCACGCTCGAACGGGTCCCACAGCGGGCCGTAGGCTTCGACCGGCAGGCCCTGCAACTGGTCGATCATCGGCGGGATGCCGGGTGCTGCCCATTCATGGGTGTTGTCCAGAAACCGGCCGTCGCGCAGCCAGAACAGATAGGTCCGGTCAAAGCCGCCGACCTCGCCCAGACGGCCCAGCGCCTCGTCGATGCGCTGGTCGGCCACCGCAGAATCGGCCCGCGCGAGCCGGTTGAGCAGATCGACAGCCACCCGTTCGAGTGACGGCATTGCGCTCTCGGGATTGTCTTTCATTTCGCGCAACGTCATTTCGCACCCGGTCTTTCGCCCCAGCTGGCGATCATTCAACCTTAAGTATAGCGAATGATTAAATTAACGATATACTTGCGCAGCGTCACAGGGCAATGGAAGGGGCGTTCAGCCATCCGCCACGAACCGCACACGGCAGCGCAGGCCCGCCGGAAGCGCGGTGTCGGGATTGTCGAGAACCAGCCGCACGCCCACCGTGCCTGAGGCCGCGTCGAAGACCTGGTCGACCAGTTCCACTACTGCCTCGCGCGGGGTATCGAAGGGCGGCTCGGGCGTCACCTGTGCGGTCTGGCCGGGCCGCAGCAGCGGAAAGGCGGCGATATCGACCGAGGCCTCCACATGCAGCGGATCGACGGCGGCCAGGGTCATCAATGCCTGCGATTCGGTCCAGAATTCCCCGGGGGCGAGCGTGCGCTCCACCACATAACCGGCGACGGGCGCGCGGATGGTGCGGCGGTCACGCTCGGCCTTGGCGATGTCCAGATCGGTCCGGGCCAGCGCATGATTGCGCTCGGCCACCAGCAGATCGGTTTCGGCGACCAGCAATTCCGTCTCGGTTTCCTCCACCTGCGCGGAAGAGACCACGTTGCGCTCTGCCAGAGTGCGGAACCTGTCTAGCTGGGCGGTGAGAAAGGCGATCCGCGCCTCGGCGGCCTCGATCTCGGCGCGGTCTTCGGTGCGGGCGCGGGCGGATTGTATGTTCATCTCCTGCAAGGTGGTGTCGAGCCGGGCCAGAACGCTTCCGGCCTCCACCCGGTCGCCCCTTTGGGGCAGGATCTCGGCGATGATGCCGTTGACGGGGGCGCCGATGCGTACCGTCTCGCTGGGCCGGATGAAGCAATCTGCCTCCAGCGCGCGGGCCTGTGTCGCCGGCAGCGCAAGGCAAAGGGCGGCGGTGATCGACAGGGCGTGGCGGCAGGCCATCGGCAGGGTCTCCTTCTTTCTTACAGCGGGTCTTGCCCGGCGGCGGCGACGGTGCGCAGCCGGTCGCGTTCGGCCTGCACCTGCGCCCGGCGCGCCGAGGCCGAAAACGCCTCGGCCCGGTGCTGGGCGACCCGGCGCAGCAATAGCGCCGCCCAGCGGGCGGAGCGCACGCCGGGCACAGGCGCCAGCCAGCGCTGCAGGGCGGGGGCGTAGCGGGTGAACAACTCGTCATCCCACGCCACGATATTTTCGTACGACCCGGGCTGGCCCTGCCGCGCCGCGCGGCCGTAAAGCTGGCGGTCGATCCGGCTCGATTCGTGAAACTCGGTCAGGATCACATGCAGCCCGCCCAAGCCCTCCACCCCCTCGCCCAGCGGAATGTCGGTGCCGCGCCCGGCCATGTTGGTCGCCACGAGGATGGAGCCCCTTTCGCCGGCGCGGTGCACCCGCGCGGCCTCGTCGGCGTCCTGCTCGGCCGAGAGCACGTCATGGACGAGCCCTGCCGCCGTCAGCGCGCCCGAGACCTCGCGCGCCGCCGCCACCGACCGCACGCCCACAAGAACCGGGCGCCCGGCCCCGTGCGCGACGCGCACCGAGGCCACGATCAGCGCCAGCTTGCCGGGCAGGTCGGGCGCCATCCGCGTGCCGCCGTGGCGCCGCAGCACGGGGCGATGGGTGGGCACCGGCACCGTGGTCAGGGCGAAAAAGCTGCGCATCTCTCCGGCCACCTCCATTCCCGTGCCGGTCATGCCCGACAGGCGCAGGTATTGGCGAAAGAA
>SKUV01000066.1 GCA_007129775.1 Paracoccaceae bacterium
CTGGCTGATCTGGTAGCCATCGGTCAGTTGCGCGGGCTGTTTCACGAGGATCTTGCCCTGAAACACCCCGACCGCACCGTGGCGCAGCACCTTCTTGAACACCTGACGCGATTCGCAGCGCTCGGCCGAATGGGTGATGAAAACCGTGTCGTCCTGATGGAACGCCGAGCCGTCGCCCAGCGCCGCACCGGCCAGATGGGCCACCGCCTCGCGCCCGACCAGATCGACCACAAGCTCGTTGCGCGTGAGCCGCCCGTTGGAGGTGAGCGTAAAGGATTTCAGCACCGCCCCCGCGCCGACGCGGGCAAAGACATGGCTGCCCGACACGCGCTCGGGCTCGCGCCCTTGCGTGCGGATATGGTGCAACGCGCCCCCCTCGGCGATATCGGCCTCCATCGCCACCGAAGACCGCGCGCCCGGCGCGCCGTTTTCCAGCAGCGTGAGCGCGGCGCCCGCCTCCACCCGCACCAGATGGCGCAGCATCACGTCCGAGCTTTCGGCCGAGCGGGTGTAGATCAGCGAGACGGGCTTTGCGGCCTTGCCGGTCACCCGGATCACCAGCCCGGTTTCGGCAAAGGCAGTGTTGAACGTGGCGAGCGACCGGGGCACCGGGGTCTGACCCGCGGCCTCCAGCCGGCCATAGATGTCGCGCGCCCAGTGGATGTCACGCGCCGCAGCATCGGCCAGCCATTCGATTTCGACCCCCGCCAGTTCGAGCGGATCGGAAGCCTCGGGGTCGAATACACCGTCGACAAAGACGATGCGCAGCCGGTCGATGCCGGAAAAGACCCGGTTCGCCTCGTCATAGTCGAAGAGCGCCGCCGCCCCATGTTGAGGCGCGACGAGGGGCGTGGGATCGGTGTATTTCCAGTATTCGTCGCGCCGGCCAGGCAGTGCCTCGGCCCGCAGCCGGTCCAGCGCATCCTTGCGCGCCGCCTGCGCCCAGGCCCCGCCGGCAGGCAGAGTGCGCCCCTCCAGCGCGGTCTCGGTCGCGTCCATACGGGCGCGCAGGGCGATCTCCTTGCGGCTGGCCATCACGCGGGCTCCCCGATGATGCCGGCATAGCCGTTCTTCTCCACCTCCAGCGCCAGTTCGGGCCCGCCAGTCTTCACGATGCGCCCGTCGGCCATGATATGCACCACATCCGGCACGATATGGTCGAGCAGGCGCTGGTAATGGGTGATCACCAGAAAGCCGCGGCCCTGATCGCGCAGCGCGTTCACACCGTCGGCCACCAGTTTCATCGCGTCCACATCAAGGCCCGAGTCGGTCTCGTCGAGAACGCACATCCGCGGCTCCAGCATCGCCATCTGCAGGATTTCGTTGCGCTTCTTCTCGCCACCGGAAAAGCCGGTGTTGACCGGACGCTTGAGCATATCGGCATCGATCTTCAGCGCCTTGGCCTTTTCGCGCACCAGTTTCAGAAAGTCGCCCGACGACATCTCCTCCTGCCCGCGCGCCTTGCGCTGGGCGTTCACCGCGGTCCGCAGGAAGGTCATGTTGCCCACGCCCGGAATTTCGACCGGATACTGGAACGCGAGGAACAGGCCCGCCGCGGCGCGTTCCTCGGGCTCCAGTCCGAGCAGGTCCTCGCCCTCCAGCGTCGCGGTGCCGTCTGTCACATCGTAACCGTCGCGGCCCGACAGCACATAGGACAGCGTCGATTTGCCCGACCCGTTCGGCCCCATGATGGCATGGACCTTTCCGGCCTCCACCGTCAGGTCCACACCCTTGAGGATCGCTTTATCCTCTTCCTCAAGTTTGACGTGCAGATTCTTGATTTCCAGCATTTTATTCCCCTTCAAGCGGCACGTAGCCGCAGCTCGTCCCCAGCCCCTCAGGGCTTCATGATCAACTTGGCCGAGACATGGGCGATGATGACCGCCATGATTGCCGAAAAGGCCGCCATCGGCGCGCCGCCGGGGGCCCAGACCGGATAGGTCAGCGACATCATCAGCACCACGCCGATGGCCACCATCAGCACATAGCGCGGCCTCGGCTCCGCCGCTGTCAGCCAGAACTTCCAGTTCATCACCCCGTCCCCGCCATGCTTCCTGCGCATTGCGCCGCTACTGGCGCCGGCGCAGCCACGCCATCAGCCCCCAATAGACGCCGGTGGCGACCACCACCGAGACCGCCCGTTGCCCGATATCGAGCGCACGGCCGAACATCGCATCCAGCACGAAGCCCAGCACGACAAAGGCAACTGCGAAGATCAGCGCCTGATTGCGCGTCCCGGCAAAAGCCTCGCCCCACGACATCAGCCGACGGAGCCTTCGAGGCTGATCGCCACAAGGCTCTGCGCCTCCATGGCGAATTCCATCGGAAGCGCCTGAAGCACCTCCTTGCAAAAACCGTTCACGACCAGCGCGACCGCCTCTTCCTCGTCCATCCCGCGCGAGCGGCAATAGAAAAGCTGGTCGTCATCGACCTTGGAAGTGGTCGCCTCGTGTTCGACCCGGCTGGAGTTGTTGCGCACTTCGATATACGGCACCGTATGGGCGCCGCAGCGGTCGCCGATCAGCAGGCTGTCGCACTGGGTGTAGTTGCGGCTGTTCCTGGCCTTCGGGTGCATCGACACCAGCCCGCGATAGGTGTTCTGCGCGCGACCCGCGGAAATCCCTTTGGAAACAATGCGCGAGCGGGTGTTCTTGCCAAGATGGATCATCTTGGTCCCGGTGTCGGCCTGCTGGGCGTTGTTGGCGATGGCGATGGAATAGAACTCGCCCTGGCTGTCGTCACCGCGCAGGATGCAGGAGGGGTATTTCCAGGTGATCGCGCTGCCGGTCTCTACCTGCGTCCACATGCATTTCGCCCGCGCCTCGCGGCAATCGGCGCGCTTGGTGACGAAGTTGTAGATGCCGCCGCGGCCCTCTTCATCGCCCGGATACCAGTTCTGGACGGTGGAGTATTTCACCTCGGCATCTTCCAGCACCACGATCTCGACCACCGCGGCGTGCAACTGGTGGGTGTCGCGCTTGGGCGCGGTGCAGCCCTCCAGATAGCTGACATAGGCGCCGCGATCGCAGATGATCAGCGTGCGCTCGAACTGGCCGGTGTTTTCGGCATTGATGCGGAAATAGGTGGAGAGCTCCATCGGGCAGCGCGTGCCCGGGGGCACATAGACGAAGGAACCATCTGAAAACACAGCGGAATTCAGCGCGGCAAAGAAATTGTCGTTCTGCGGCACGACCGAGCCCAGATACTTGCGCACCAGTTCGGGATGCTCGCGCACGGCCTCGGAGATGGAGCAGAAGATCACGCCCGCCTTGGCCAGTTCATCCTTGAAGGTGGTGCCCAGGCTGACACTGTCGAACACCGCGTCGACGGCCACCTTGCGGCCCTCGGCGGGCGCGTCCTCGGCGCCCTCGACCCCGGCGAGGATCATCTGCTCGCGCAGCGGGATGCCCAGTTTCTCGTAGGTTTCCAAGAGCTTCGGGTCCACCTCGTCCAGCGACCTGGGCTTTTCCACCATGCTCTTGGGCTTGGCGTAATAATACTGGTCCTGATAGTCGATCTCGGGATAATCGATCATCGCCCAGTCGGGCTTGTCCATGGTCAGCCAGCGGCGATAGGCGGCAAGGCGCCAGTCGGTCATCCACTCCGGCTCCTCGTTCTTTTCGGAGATCAGGCGGATGATGTCCTCGTTCAGGCCCTTGGGGGCGAACTCCATCTCGATGTCGGTTTCCCAGCCGTGCTTGTATTTGCCTGCCATCGATTCGACGGTTTCGACCGTCTCGCGATCCACGCCGTCGCGAATCTGCGCCTCGCGGGTGGTGTCGCGCGCTACGGTGCCATCCAGTGCAGCCATGTCTACCCCGTCTCCTTTCGTCGGTGCGCGCCCCGCGCACCCCTTCCCCAGTCTCGGCCCCGGCCAGCGGGATGTCCCCGCTTTGCCTTCGACCTGTGCTCCGCGCCCCGCGCCTGCCTGTCAGGCCGCCCGGGCGCGGTGGCGCCGGCGCTGCGCGCGCCAGGCTTGCGCGAACCGCACCACGTCGTCTTCGGTCGTCCACGGCCCAAGCGAGACGCGGACAGCCCCGAGCGCCACGTCGGGCGGATAGCCCATGGCCCGCAGCACCCGGCTTTCGCGGACCTTGCCCGAAGAACAGGCCGACCCCGCCGAGATGGCAAAGCCCGCCAGATCCATCTGCATCACCTGCGTCTCTCCCTTCCAGCCCGGCGTCGCCAGGCACAGGGTGTTCGGAAGGCGCGGCCCGTCATTCCCGACAAAAATAGTCTCTGTTTCGGCAGGGTCCAGATGCGAAACTAGAATATTTCTAAGTTCCTCGACCCGGGTCCAGACCCCGTCGGCCAGATCGCGGGCAGCGGCCGCGGCCGCGGCACCGAACCCGGCGATGCCGATCACGTTCTCGGTGCCCGCGCGGCGGCCCATCTCCTGCCCGCCGCCACGCAGTTGCGCCGCCAGTTCGAGCCCCTGCCGCAGCACCAGCGCGCCCACGCCCTTGGGCCCGCCCAGCTTGTGCGCCGACACGAGCGCCATGTCGCAGCCCAGCCAGTTGAACGCCACCGGCAGCTTGCCGAAGCCCTGCGTCATGTCGCAGACAGCAAGCCCCGCGGGGATGTTCTGCACCACACCGGTTTCGGAATTGGCAAGCTGCAGCGTGGCGGTGGCAGGGTCGTCCACCGTTACCCTGCCGGCGCGGTCCACCGGAAGGACCGGGTCGATCCACGCCGCCACCGCGTCATGTTCGATACCCGCCCCGCGCAGGCCGCGCCCGGCCAGCGCCAGCGCCGCGGCCTCGGTCGCGCCCGAGGTAAAGACGATGTCTGCCCCCTCCGCCCCCAGCGCGGCGGCGACCCGGCCGCGCGCCCGTTCGACAATCGCCTTCGCCGCGCGCCCTTCGGCATGAACGGACGATGGGTTGCCGGCAACGTCCATCGCCTCGACCATGGCCGCCCGTGCCTCCGGGCGCAGGGGCATCGTGGCATTGGCATCAAGATAGACGCGCGCGCTCATCCCTCGTCCACAACCTGCAGGATGTTGGGCACCGCCGGACAGGGCATCAGATCGTTGCCCACCACATCCGAGAGCCGGGTCTGGTGCAGATAGACATAGACATGGGCGCTCAGGCTTTCCCAAAGCCGGTTGGTCAGCGACTGCGCCCGCGAGCCCGAGACCGCCCCGGTCGCCCCGGCGCCGGAATGCAGCGCGCTGACGGTTTCATCCACCGCCTCCAGCACCTCGGCGATGCGGATATCCGCCGCCGGCCGCGCCAGCCGATATCCGCCGCCCGGGCCGCGCACCGATTCCACCAGCCCGGCGCGGCGCAGTTTCACGAAGAGCTGCTCCAGATAGGGCTGCGAGACGCTCTGGCGCCGCGACACCTCGGCCAGCGACACCAGCGCGCCCTCCGGCGCCTGCGCCAGATCGACCAGCGCAACCATCGCATAGCGTCCCTTGGTCGACAGCTTCACCGGGTTCCCCGCTCTGCCCCCGGGCCGCGTTTCCCGCCGCAGCCCTCTGGCCCATCAAGAATATTGACCTTTGCCGCCGCGCCGCTTAGGTCACGACGACGCCCCCAGGACCGGGCCACGCCCGGTTTGCAGACCCGACAGCCGGGTTTTCCCGGCAAAAACTTAGAATTGTTCTAGAATGCCTCGCCTCTTGCGTCAACACACGACGCGGCGGCCGGGCGCAAGGAAAGACAGGCGCGCACGATGCCCGAGGTGATTTTCGCCGGCCCCGAAGGCCGTCTGGAAGGCCGCTATCATCCCCAGCGGGAACGCGACGCCCCCATCGCCCTGATCCTGCACCCGCATCCGCAGTTCGGCGGCACGATGAACAACAAGGTCGTCTACAACCTGCATTACGTCTTTCACAGACTGGGCTTTTCGGTGCTGCGGTTCAATTTCCGCGGGGTCGGGCGCAGCCAGGGGGAGTTCGATCAGGGGGTGGGCGAGTTGAGCGATGCCGCCTCGGCGCTCGATTACCTGCAGGCCATGAACCAGAACGCCAAGCATTGCTGGGTGGCCGGGTTCAGCTTTGGCGCGTGGATCGGGATGCAGCTATTGATGCGGCGGCCCGACATCACCGGCTTCATCTCGCTCGCGCCGCCGGCGAACATGTATGATTTCAGCTTTCTGGCACCCTGTCCGGCCTCGGGGCTGATTCTGAACGGCACCGCCGACCGGGTCGCCGTTCCGCGTGACACGGCGGCGCTGGTGGCCAAGCTGCACGAGCAGAAGGGTATCACCATCACCCATCACGAGATCGAGGGCGCGGGCCATTTCTTCGAAGAGCCGCATATGGACCCGGCGATGGAAATCGTGTCGGAATATGTCCGCCGCAGGCTGACCGAGACCACGCGCTGAGCCCTCCCCGGCCCGCCGTGCGCGGGCAGGCAGGTGGCCGCCGATCAGGGAATGATGCGTGTGTATTTCGATCCGGCGAGCGAGGCGCCGGCGATAAGCCCCGACTGGCCGAAGATCACCGCGATCACCGGCGCGCTCTGGGTCGTGGTCTCCAGCGACAGGGCCCCGCCGCGTTCGGGGATGGCATAGCGCACATCCGCCCCCGCGGCCCAGCCCTCGGAGCGGCGGAAATCGTTCAGCGCGGCCTCGGTCATGAAAAACAGCGCATGGGCGTATTGCTGCGCACCGATCTGCAGCCCGAACGAGGCCCGCGCCACCGAATAGTAATCGACCGAGACACCGCCGATACGCAGCGCGCCCTGCCCGTAGGCCCCGCCAAAGCCCAGCCCGGCCTCGGTGATCAGCGGCATCCAGAGCACGCCCACCGCCTTGCTTTCCAGATCGCGCGTGCCGGGATAGCGCGACAGCAGGAACTCCCGCGTCGAATCGACCCGCGCGTCGAGCGTGACGGCACCGCTGCCGCCCACCGGATTGCCGCAGGCCGCCAGCGCCAGGAGCGCGCCGCCGCCCGCGACCACCCCGCGCCGCGAGATCGGCTGACCCGAAGGCCGGGGCGCGACCTCCACCCCGCCAATGCCCATCCCGCCGATGCCCGCCCCACCCGGAGCGTGCCGCGCCGAAATCTGCGATCCGAAAATTCCCTGACCGGAATCCCTGCCCTTGCCGACCATCTCGAGCCTCACATCATGTTGTGGTGATCCGCGCCATTCTGCGCGATTGACACGAAGTATAGACGGAATCGCCGCGCCTGTCATGCGCGAAGACAGGCCACGGGCGGGCTTTCGCCGGTGGGCCTGCCGGACGTGCAACCGGCGCGCCGGCTCAGCCCCGCAGCAGCCGCGCGGCCCGGGGGGCGAAATAGCTCAGCACCCCGTCGCAACCCGCGCGCCGGAAGGCCAGCAGGCTTTCCAGCATCGCCCGTTCGCCGTCGATCCAGCCATGGCCGGCGGCGGCCTCGATCATCGCGTATTCGCCCGAGACCTGATAGGCATAGGTCGGCACGGCGAAGGCGTCCTTCACCCGGCGGCAGATATCCAGATAGGGCATCCCGGGCTTGACCATGACCATGTCGGCGCCCTCGTCGAGATCGCGCGCGACCAGCCGCAGCGCCTCGTCGCTGTTGCCCGGGTCCATCTGATAGGTCTTCTTGTCGCCCACCAGCCGCCCGCCGGCGCCCACCGCATCGCGGAAGGGCCCGTAAAAGGCGCTGGCGTATTTCGCGGCATAGGACAGGATCGCCACATCCTTGTGCCCGGAGCGTTCGAGCGCCTGGCGCAGCGCCCCGATCCGGCCATCCATCATGTCGGAAGGGCCGAGGATGTCGGCCCCCGCCTCGGCCTGCGCCAGCGCCATCCTGACCAGCGCCTCCACCGTCTCGTCATTCAGGATGACACCGTCGCGCACCAGCCCGTCATGGCCGTTGATGTTGTAGGGATCGAGCGCGATATCGGTCATCACCGCCAGATCGGGCACCGCCGCCTTGATCGCGCGCACCGCGCGGTTGGTCAGGTTGTCGGGGTTCCACGCCTCTTCGCAGGCTTCGGTGCGCAGCGCGGCGTCGGTATAGGGAAAAAGGCAGATCGCAGGAATGCCGAGATCCGCGGCCTCGCGCGCGGCCTGCACCACCCGGTCCACCGACAGCCGCGCCACCCCGGGCATGGAGGGCACCGGCTCGGCCACGCCCTCGCCCTCGCGCACGAAGACCGGCCAGATCAGATCGGCCACCGAAAGGCGGTGTTCGCAGGCCAGATCGCGCAGCGCGGCGGTGCGGCGCAGACGGCGCAGGCGGGCGGCGGGAAACGGGGCGATGCGGGGCGGGTTGGGGGGCATGGGCGATCCTGTGCGGGCCGCAGAGTGCGGACTTGGCGGTTCGCGGTGCGGATGCGGGGCACAGCCGGCGCTGCGCACCCCGCACCGGAGCGACCCGTATCAGGTGCCACGGCCGGGCGCGCCGGGCAAGCCTTCTGCCGCCTGTGGCCGCGATGAAACACCCCCCCGTGACCGGGCTGCAATCGGGTCTGGGCATTCCCGGTGCCCGGCGCTAGTGTCCGGCGCAAACGGGCGGGATCGGGGCAAATCGGTGCAGTGGTACCAGACGGTTTTCGAACTGATCGACATGCGATCATTCTCCAACCTGTGGTTCTGGATCGTGCTTGCTGTGCTGTGGTCCACGGTCAGCCATTATGTGCTCGGCGTGCCTTTCGACATGGTGACGCGTGCGCGCCGGATCGGCGGGCAGGCGCAGACCGATCTTGAGGACATGGTGCGCATCAACGTCAACCGCCGGCTCTACATCGCGCGGGTTTCGGGGCTGTGGATGGTGGCGCTCGTGACGGGCGGGCTCACGGCGCTGGCGCTTCTGGGCTTTGTCTATCGCGTGCAATTCGCGCAGGCGCTGTTTCTGCTGTTCGCGCCGGTGGCGCTTGTGGGCGTGCTCAGTCTGCGCGCCGCCGCCCGGATCGAGGATCAGGGCCCGCAGGGTGAGGCGCTGTGCCGCTTTCTCGTCCGGCATCGGCTGCAGATACAGCTGGTGGGCATCGTCGCGATCTTCGTCACCGCGATGTGGGGCATGTGGCAGAACATGAATGTCAGCGCCTTCCGCTAGGCCCGGATCCGCCGGCGCGGCTTGACATCGCCCCGGCACGCCGCAAGACAAGCCCATGCCCGACACCAGCCAGACCAACACCTCGGCGCCGCCCCGGCGCGTGACCCTCGGCGGCGCGCCCGAAGGCTTCGACGCGACCCTCATCGCCCGCGAACTGGAGCGCGCCGGCGGCCCCGTCATCCACATCGCCCGCGACGACAAGCGGCTCGCGGCGATGCGCGCCGCGCTGGCGTTTCTCGCGCCCGGGGTCACCACTCTGGAGCTTCCGGCATGGGATTGCCTGCCCTATGACCGGGTCTCGCCCAATCCGGCGATCTCGGCGCGGCGGATGACCACGCTGGCGGCGCTGGCGCACGGGGTGCCGGGGCCCTTCGTGCTGCTGACCACGCTCAACGCCGCGACCCAGCGCCTGCCCGCGCGGGCTACCCTGCGCGAGGCCGCCTTCCGCGCCGAGGTGGGCCGCCGGATCGACGAGGACGCCCTGCGCGCCTATCTCGCCCGCATGGGCTTCGCGCAGGCCCCCACGGTGACCGAACCGGGCGATTTCGCGGTGCGCGGCGGCATCATCGACATCTATCCGCCCGGCGAAGGCGGGCCGGTGCGGCTCGATCTTTTCGGCGATACGCTGGACAGCGCGCGCCGCTTCGATCCCGCCAGCCAGCGGACCACGGAAAAACTGGATAGGGTGGAGCTTGCGCCGGTCTCCGAGGTGATTCTCGACGCGGCCGCGATCACCCGTTTCCGCCAGAACTACCGCATCGAATTCGGCGCCGCCGGCAGCGACGATCCGCTCTACGAGGCGATCAGCGCGGGCCGCAAGCATCAGGGGATGGAGCATTGGCTGCCCTTCTTTCACGAGCGGCTGGAGACGCTGTTCGACTATCTGCCCGGCGCGCCCGTCCTGCTCGACGACCAGAGCGCGGCCAGCCACGCCGCCCGGTGGGAGGCCATAACCGACCAGCACGACGCCCGGCGCGAGGCGATGCAGGCGCGGGCGCGGCTCGCCAGCGTCTACAAACCCTGTCCGCCTGACCAGCTTTACCTCGCCCCCGAAGCCTTCGACGCCGCGATGGGCGCGCGGCGCCGACTGCAGCTGTCGCCCCTGCCGCAGCCGACCGGGCCCGGCGTGCTGGATGCCGGCGGGCGGATGGGGCGCAGTTTCGCGCCCGAACGTCAGGATGAAACAACGAATATTTTCAGTGCCCTGTCAGACCATATTCGCGCATCACTGAAAGCCGGTAACGTGGTGATCGCCAGCTATTCCGAAGGCGCACGCGAACGCCTTGCCGGTCTGCTGGCCGATCAGGGGCTCGCTGCGGCCGACTTCATCACCGACGCCCGGGAACTCTCTGACAAGAAAGGCAAACTGGCGCTTTGCGTCTGGCCGCTGGAGCAGGGCTTCACCGCCCCCGGGCTGACCGTCATCGCCGAGCAGGACGTGCTGGGCGACCGGCTGATCCGCAGCGCAAAAAAACGCAAGCGGGCCGAGAACTTCCTGAGCGAAGCTCAATCCCTTTCGCCCGGCGATCTGGTGGTGCATGTGGATCATGGCGTCGGCCGCTTTCGGGGGCTGGAGACGATCACCGCCATGGGCGCGCCGCATGATTGCCTCGCGCTGGAATATGCGGGCGGCGACCGGCTTTACCTGCCGGTGGAGAATATCGAGCTTCTGTCGCGCTATGGCCACGAGGAGGGGCTGCTTGACAAGCTCGGCGGCGGGGCTTGGCAGGCGCGCAAGGCCCGGCTGAAACAGCGCATCCGCGAGATCGCCGACAAGCTGATCCGCATCGCCGCCGAGCGGCAGTTGCGCCGCGCCCCGGTCTTCACGCCTCCGGAGGGGTTGTGGGATGCCTTCTGCGCCCGCTTTCCATGGGCCGAGACCGACGACCAGTTGACCGCCATCGCCGATGTGCTGGCCGATCTGGAAAGCGGGCGGCCCATGGACCGGCTGATCGTGGGCGATGTGGGCTTCGGCAAGACCGAGGTGGCGATGCGCGCGGCCTTAATCACCGCATTGTCGGGTGCGCAGGTGGCGGTGGTCGCGCCAACCACGCTGCTGGCGCGACAGCACGCCCGCAGCTTTGCCGAGCGCTTTCGCGGCTTTCCGCTGAAGATCAGGGCGTTGTCGCGCTTTGTTTCGACCAGGGAGGCCAATGATACCCGCGCCGGGCTGGCAGATGGCAGCGTCGATATCTGCATCGGCACCCATGCGCTGCTGGCCAAGGGCATCAAATTCCGCAACCTCGGCCTGCTGGTCATCGACGAGGAGCAGCATTTCGGCGTGGCCCACAAGGAACGGCTGAAGGAGTTGCGCTCGGACGTGCATGTGCTCACCCTCACGGCCACGCCGATCCCGCGGACGCTGCAACTGTCGCTTTCGGGGGTGCGCGATCTGTCGATCATCGGCACGCCGCCGATCGACCGGCTGGCGATCCGCACCTATGTCAGCGAGTTCGACCCCGTAACCCTGCGCGAGGCGCTCCTGCGCGAGCATTACCGGGGCGGGCAGTCGTTCTTCGTGGTCCCGCGCATCTCGGACCTGCCGGAGGTGGAGGAGTTTCTGCGCGAACAGGTGCCCGAGGTCAGCTTTACCATCGCCCATGGCCAGATGGCCGCGGGCGAGCTGGACGACCGGATGAACGCCTTTTACGACGGCAAGTTCGACGTTCTGCTGGCCACCACGATCGTGGAATCGGGCCTCGACATCCCGCGCGC
>SKUV01000410.1 GCA_007129775.1 Paracoccaceae bacterium
GCGAGGGCGCAAGCTTTGCTGCGCTGCTGCCGGTGGCGTGAGATCGACTGCAAAAGAAAGACAGAGCAGGCGCGCGCTCACTCCGCACTCTGTCAGACAAGCATCTGATCTGCAGTGGATTGTTGGCTCCGGCGGTAGGGATCGAACCTACGACCAATTGATTAACAGTCAACTGCTCTACCGCTGAGCTACGCCGGAACACGCGCGTCAGATAGCAACTCGCGGGCGGGGCGTCCAGAGGGTTTTGCGCAAAATGGCGGCATCGAAGGGGCGGTTCAGCAAAGGCTGAACAGGGCCTCCGGGCCGGGCGGGGCGTTGCTGTGGACCCGGCCCCGGGCCATGAGATCGATCAGATGGGCCAGCACGTTGCGCCGGGCCGCGCCCATCAGCCGCGCCGGTGTGTCGATGTAGATCCGCGCGGCGAGGCTCGCGCAATCGGCCGGGCCCGCCTGCAGGGCGGCGAGTATGTCGGCCTCGCGCGCGTGCCGGTGCGCTGCCAGTTCGGCGATGCGCGCAGCGGGGTCCTGCACTGCAGCACCGTGCCCGGGCAGAAGGCGGCGCGCGCCCAGCCGCGCCAGCCGCTCCAGCGAGGCCATGTAATCGGTCATGTCGCCATCGGGGGGCGAGACGAGCGAGCTTGCCCAGCCCATCACATGATCGCCTGAAAAGACGATGTCGTTCCAGCGAAAGCACATGTGGTTGCCCATATGCCCGGGCGTGTGCAGCGCTGTCAGCACCCAGCCCTCGCCCGCCAGTTCCTCCCCGTCGCGCAGGCAGCGGTCGGGGGCGAAGCTGGCCTCCACCCCCTCGCCGCCGCCCGTGCCGCCGGACAGCGCCGCCATCCGTGCGCTGCGCCCGGCGCGCGCATCGCCGAAGGCCAGCACCGGGGCGCCCGTCTCGTGCGCGAGCGGGCGCGCCAGCGCGGCGTGATCGGCATGGGCATGGGTGACGAGGATCGCGGTGATTCGATGCCCTGGCTCCAGCGCGCCGAGCAGGGCCCGCAGATGCGCCGGATCGCCTGGCCCCGGGTCGATCACCGCGACCTCGCGCCTGCCCAGCAGATAGCTGTTGGTGCCGTGCAGCGTCATGGCGGAAGGGTTGGGGGCCAGTATCCGCCGCAGGCCTGGCATGATCTGCACGATCTCGCCGGGGCGCGGCGCGGTCCGGGGCATGTTTCGCGGCTCCTTCTGTATGGAATGGCAGGGCGCTAACCGAACCTTAAGGAATCCCGCCGAAAGGTGAACTCGGAAAATTCAGGTTGAATTGTTCCTGTTTTGGCCTCATAACGGCGAGAACAAGGCGGGAACATTACATTGATTGCCGCCGCAGGGCGGCTGTGCGACAAGGGGACAGGCAATGGCGATCGGCAATCTTCTCGACATGACGGACAAACGCAGCACGGACAAGCAAAAGGCGCTTGAAAGCGCGCTGGCGCAGATCGAACGGCAGTTCGGCAAGGGATCCATCATGAAGATGGGTGCCGACAATCCGGTGGCCGAGATCGAGGCGACCTCGACAGGCTCGCTCGGGCTCGACATCGCGCTGGGGATCGGCGGTTTGCCCAAGGGCCGCATCGTCGAGATCTACGGCCCCGAATCCTCGGGCAAGACCACGCTGACGCTGCATGTGGTCGCCGAGGAGCAGAAGAAAGGCGGCGTCTGCGCCTTCGTCGATGCCGAACACGCGCTCGACCCGCAATATGCGCGCAAGCTGGGCGTCAACCTCGACGAACTTCTGATCTCGCAGCCCGACACCGGCGAACAGGCGCTGGAGATCGTGGATACGCTGGTCCGTTCGGGGGCCGTCAGCCTGATCGTGGTCGACTCGGTCGCCGCGCTGACGCCCAAGGCCGAGATCGAGGGCGACATGGGCGACGCCACCGTGGGCGCGCAGGCCCGGCTGATGAGTCAGGCCATGCGCAAGCTGACGGCATCGATCAGCCGCTCCAACTGCATGGTCGTCTTCATCAACCAGATCCGGATGAAAATCGGCGTCATGTTCGGCTCTCCCGAAACCACGACGGGCGGCAATGCGCTGAAATTCTATTCCTCGGTCCGGCTCGATATCCGCCGGATCGGTGCGATCAAGGATCGTGACGAGGTGGTGGGCAACACCACCCGCGTCAAGGTGGTCAAGAACAAGGTCGCGCCGCCTTTCCGGCAGGTGGAATTCGACATCATGTATGGCGAAGGTATCTCCAAGACCGGGGAGTTGATCGATCTGGGCGTGAAGGCCGGCGTGGTCGAGAAATCGGGTTCCTGGTATTCCTATGGTGACGAGCGGATCGGGCAGGGGCGAGAGAATGCCAAGACCTTCCTGAAGACCAACCCCTCTGTCGCCACCGAGATCGAAGACAGGATCCGCGCGGCCCATGGGCTTGATTTCACCGCCCCCGAGGGCGCGGGCGATGATGACGTGATGGAAGCCTGATCCCGCGATGCCCCGTCCGCGATGGCCTGCCCCCTGCACGCCGGGCCGGGTCTGCCGCGGGCGAGAGGCGCGGCTGGCGCCGGATGGTCGGAAGGATGAGCGGATAGACAGGCGGCCACCCCGGATCGGCGCCACGGACGGCGGGGCGAAAAACCCCTTTGCCCCGCCTTCGGCCTTGCACTAAACCGGGCCGGTGCGCAGGTCCGCGCACCGTCGCCACCGCCGGAGAGTGCACCGCCCATGCCGAGCCTGAACGATATCCGCTCCACCTTCCTCGATTATTTCGCGCGGAACGGGCATGAGGTGGTCGAAAGCTCACCTCTGGTGCCGCGCAACGATCCGACGTTGATGTTCACCAATTCGGGCATGGTGCAGTTCAAGAACGTCTTCACAGGGGTCGAACATCGCGATTACCGCCGCGCCGCCACCAGCCAGAAATGCGTGCGCGCGGGCGGCAAGCACAACGATCTGGACAACGTGGGCTATACCGCGCGGCACCATACCTTTTTCGAGATGCTGGGCAATTTCAGCTTCGGCGATTACTTCAAGGCCGAAGCGATCCCCTATGCGTGGAATCTGATCACCCGCGAATTCGGTATCGACCCGGAGCGACTGCTGGTCACGATCTACCATACAGATGACGAGGCCGCCGAGATCTGGAAAAAGGCCGCCGGCCTGCCAGACAGCCGCATCATCCGCA
>SKUV01000282.1 GCA_007129775.1 Paracoccaceae bacterium
CGCGGGCGCTGCCCGGGGCCGCAGGGCATCCTGCGCCGGGGCCGGGCTTGCGGCGCGGCTGGCCACGCCGCCCTTTTCCGCCCGCGCCGGTGTATGCGCCCGAGGGGGATGCGCTACCGCGCCCGGCATCGGCGCCGGCGGGGCCACGCGTCCATAGGGCTGGGTCAGGCCCAGCGCCTGTGCCTCGCGCGCAGTCACCGGCTTGCCGGTATAGGCGTTGATCAGCACCTGCGGCACGGTATTGGACCAGACCAGCGCCATTCGTGCTGCGCCCTCGGGCGTGCCGATGCCGCGATGCGGGTTCAGCCGCCCATCCTCCCAAACCTGACGATAGCCGGGTGGCACGGGCTGCATCACCGCCGTGTTGCGCACCGCGCTGCCCGGGACCGGCACATGAGAAACCCCGCCCGGCCCGCTGTCGGAACTCGCCCCGCGTCGTGCGTTGAACGGGTTGAGCCCGGCTGCCGGGTCGCAGACCATTTCGAACCATGACCCGCCGGGGCGTAACCGCTCCACGATCACGGCATTGCCCGGGCAGCGCAGCGACGGATCGGCGGCGGGAATGAACTCCGGTATCGCGGGTGCTGCAGGCTGGCGGGCAGCGGGCCGCGCCGGCTGACGGGCCGGCTGGCGCTGCGCCTGCCGGGGCGGCGCGACCGGCACGACGGCAGCCGTTTCCGGGGCAACCTCGGGGGCGGGCGTCGCCTCGGGCGCTGCGGCCAGTTCGGTCGGCGGCAGGCCGCAGATCGGCTGCCGGTTCTGATCCAGCCGCGGAACCCATGTCACCGCGCCGTCGACACCGGCGCGGATAAAGGCGCAGCCCTGGCTGTCGACGAATTGCACCCCGGGAAACGACGGCGGCGGCACCTCGGCCGGCCCGTTCTGCGCAAGCGCAGCCCCTCCCCAGATCCCGACCAGTCCGGCCGCAAAGACAACCACGCGTGCAGACATGCCCAACCCCCATATTGCGCACCAAGGATGCGGCAATCACTACCCGTAGTAAAGGGCGAACTCCGCGCGATCACAGCCGCCGGCTGTCTCCCGCGTGTGTCAGCGCGTCCCGAACATCCGGTCGCCGGCATCGCCGAGGCCGGGCACGATATAGCCGTGATCGTTCAGATGGCTGTCGAGCGCGCCGGTTACGATGGGTACATCCGGATGCGCGGCCTTCATCCGGGCCACCCCTTCGGGCGCGGCCAGCAGGCACAGAAACCGCACCTCGCGCGCGCCGGCCTCCTTCACCAGATCGACAGCCGCGGCCGAGGAATTGCCCGTGGCCAGCATCGGATCGACCAGAATCGTTACCCGGTTTTCCAGTTCCGCCGGTAGTTTGCAGTAATACTGCACAGGCTGCAGCGTCTCAGGGTCACGGTAGAGCCCGACAAAGCCCACCCGCGCCGCCGGGATCAGCTCCAGTATCCCGTCCAGCAGCCCGTTGCCCGCCCGCAGGATCGACACCAGCGCCAGCTTGCGTCCGGCCAGCACCGGCGCCTCCATCGGCCCCAGCGGCGTCTCGATCCGCCGTGCCTCCAGCGGCAGATCGCGCGTCACCTCATAGGCCAGCAGCATCGATATCTCCCGCAGGAGCCGGCGGAAGCTGGAGGTCGAGGCGGTCTTGTCGCGCATCAGGCTCAGCTTGTGCTGCACCAGCGGGTGGGTCACGATCGTCAGGTGATCGGGGTCATGTCGGTCCTGCATCAGGTATTCTCCAGTCTTGGGAGCAGGCGGTCACGGGTGGCGGGATCGCAGAAGGCCGCAGCCAGCGCATCGCGGTTGATCGCGGCGAAATCGGCCTCGTCCCAGCCGAAAGCCTCGGCCAGCCGATCGTATTCGGCGCGAAGCGTGGTGTGAAAGAACGGCGGGTCGTCGGTCGAGAGCGTCACCCGCACCCCCGCCGCGCGCAGCCGCGCCACGGGATGCGCCCGCCAGTCGGCAAAGACGCCCAGCGCGATGTTGGAGCCGGGACAGACCTCAAGAACCACGCCTTTTTCGGCAAGCTGCTCAACCAGCGCGGCGTCTTCGATCGCGCGGACGCCATGGCCGATCCGCTCTACCCGCAGCGCGGTCAGCGCGTCGCGCACCGATTGCGGGCCGGCCCATTCGCCGGCATGGGCGGTCAGGCGCAGCCCGGCTTCGCGGGCGGCATCGAAGGGCCATGCGAAATCGGCCGGGCTGCCGGCATTTTCATCCCCCGCGATGCCGAAGCCCACCAGCCAGTCACCCGCCGTCTCGGCAGCGCAAAGCGCCACGGGCCGCGCGCGGTCGGGGCCGAAATGCCGGATGCAGCTGACGATCCCGCGCAGGGAGATGCCGAAATCGCGCTCGGCCTCACCCGCGGCCTCGCGGATCGCGGCAAGGTAGTCGCGCCATGCCGTCAGATCGCCTCCGCCGCAGAAATCGGGTGACAGGAATGTCTCCATATAGATCACACCATCCTCGGCCCGTTCCTGCAGCACCGCGCGGGTCAGGCGGGCGAAATCCTCGGGGCTTTGCAGCACCGAGGTCGCCGCCTCGTAGACCTTCAGGAATTGCGCGAAATCGCGAAAGGCATAGGCCCCGTCGGCCGTGAAGATGCCCGACAGGTCCACCGATTTCTCTCGCGCCAGACCGGCGATGAAAGCGGGCGGCGCGCAGCCCTCCAGATGGGTGTGCAGTTCGACCTTGGGCAAGGCGGCGAGGCTCACAGAAAGCTCCTTCCCTTTGGCGCGGCCGACAGGCCGAGGTGATCGCCCACCGATGCCCCCACATCGACAAAGGCGCAATGCCCGATCTCGCCGGCGCCGCGCCCCGCCACCAGCACCGGCACCCGCTCGCGCGTGTGTTCGGTGCCGTGCCATGTGGGGTCATTGCCGTGATCGGCAGTAAAGATTGCCATGTCGCCGGGCTTCAGCCGCGCCAGAAACGCGCCCGCCTGCCCGTCGAACCATTCAAGCGCACGGGCATAACCCGCGACATCGCGGGGATGCCCAAAATTGCTGTCGAATTCAACGAGATTGGCGAAGGTCAGGGACCCGGGCTCGGCCGTGTCGGCCAGCTGCATCAGATGGCCGAAAAGGGCGGCATCGTCCGGCCCCTTGTGCAGCCGGTCGATCCCCCGGTGCGAGAAGATATCGCCGATCTTGCCCACGGCGTGCACCACGCGCCCCGCGCCCTGTGCGCGGTCGCAGATCGTTTCGCCCGGCGGTGCGATGGCATAGTCGCGCCGGTTGCCGGTACGCGCAAAGCCAGCGTCGGCCGAGCCGGTGAAAGGCCGCGCGATGACGCGTCCGACCTTCATCGCATGGGCAACGGGCGCAAGCGCCGCGCAGAGCGCCAGAAGCCGGTCAAGGCCGAAAGCCACTTCATGGGCGGCGATCTGGAGCACGCTGTCGGCCGAGGTATAGCAGATCGGCCAGCCGGTGCGCAGATGCTCGGCGCCCAGCTCGTGCATGATCGCGATGCCGGCGGCGTGGCGATTGCCGAGAATGCCATCGGTGCCCGCAAGCGCGCAGATGCGCGCGGTCAGATCGGGCGGAAAGGCAGGCACCGCGCGCGGGAAATAATGCCAGTCCCACGGCACGGGCACGCCGGACAGCTCCCAATGTCCCGACGGCGTGTCCTTGCCACGCGACACTTCGGTGGCGGCCCCCCAGCGCCCGCGCGGGGGCACGCTGGCAAGCCCCGGCGCCCCCGCGCCCGAGGCGAGGCGGATCGCGGCGCCAAGGCCCAGCGCATCCAGATGGGGCATCCGCAGCGGGCCGCTGCGGCCACGCTCGGCACGCCCGGCGGCGCATTCTTCGGCGATATGGCCCAGCGTGTTCGCGCCCTCGTCGCCATAGGCGGCGGCATCGGGCGCGCCGCCGCAGCCGACCGAATCGAGCACGATCAGAAAGGCACGGTTCATCCGATACGGTCCCGCACGAGGGCGCCGCGCGCGCCCGACTCGCCAAGCCGAAAGGCCGCGCGCAGGGCCACCCCGGCGGTTTCCGCCTCGGCTTCGTCGGCGGCATGGACGCGGGCAAGCGGTCGCTCCGGGCCCACGGAATCGCCGGGCACGGCAAGGCCGGTGAAGCCCACGCGCGGGTCGATCCGGTCGCCCTCGCGCCGGCGCCCGCCGCCAAGGGCCACGACGGCCAGCCCCACGGCGCGGGTATCGACCCGGGCGACGGTGCCGGGCGCCTCGGGGAAGACATCGCGCTGCACCGGCGCGCCGGGCAGATAGCCCGCCCAGCCCTCGCAGAAATCCGATGGCCCGCCCTGCGCCGCGACCATCCGGCCGAAGCGCTCCGCCGCCGCGCCCGAGCGCAGCGCCGCATCGATCCGGCCCGCGCCCTCGTCCGCGTCCGCCGCAATCCCCGCCAGCGCAAGCGCCTCTCCACCCAGCGCGCAGGTCAGCGCGCGCATGTCGGCATTGTCGCCCGCACCGGTGAGAAAGCGCATCACCTCGCCCACCTCCAGCGCGTTACCGGCCACCCCGCAGATCGGCGCATCCATGTCGGTGACCAGCGCCGCCGTCCGGCAGCCCGCTCCGTTCGCCGTATCGACCAGCGCCCGGGCCAGCGCCCGGGTCTCCTCCGCCCCGGGCAGGAACGCGCCCGAGCCCGTCTTGACGTCCAGCACCAGCACCTGCAGCCCGGCGGCCAGCTTTTTCGAAAGGATCGAGGCGGTGATCAGATCGACCGATTCGACGCTCGCCGTCACGTCGCGGACGGCGTAGAGGCGTTTGTCGGCGGGCGCGATCCGGGCCGAGGCGCCGACGATGGCGCAGCCGACCTCGGAGACGATGGCGCGGAACCGCTCCTCGGGCTGCTCGACCGTATAGCCGGGGATCGCCTCCAGCTTGTCGAGCGTGCCGCCGGTATGGCCCAGCCCCCGGCCCGAGACCATGGGCACGAAAACCCCGCAGGCTGCCAGTGCCGGGGCCAGCGGCAGGCTGATGCAATCGCCCACGCCGCCGGTGGAATGCTTGTCCACCACCGGCGCGGGCATGTCCCAGGCCAGCACATCACCGGTATCGCGCATCCCCTCGGTCAGCGCGGTGCGCGCATCGGCCGCAAGGCCGCGCAGCTTGACCGCCATGGCGAAGGCCCCGGCCTGCGCATCGCTGACCCCGCCATCGGCGAGGCCACGGGCGAAGGCGCGCAGATCTTCGGGCACCGCCGCACCGTCGATCACCGACTGGATCACCGCGGCCGGGGTCATGGGCGCTCCATATGGGCGGCGGTGAAAGCGCCGGGCAGCAATTCCGCCATGGTCATGGTCAGGGTCTTGCCGCGCGTGGTGGCCATGATCACGCGCACCTCGGGGCCCGCGAATTCGCTCAGTTTCTGGCGGCAGCCGCCGCAGGGGGGCACCGGGGCCGGGCTGTCGGCGATCACGCAAACCTCGGCGATCCGGGTTTCGCCGGCCGCGACCATGGCGGCGATGGCGCCGGCCTCGGCGCAGGTGCCTTGCGGATAGGCCACGTTCTCCACATTGCAGCCCAGATGCACCCCGCCCGACGCGCCGCGGATCGCCGCCCCCACCTGAAAGCCTGAATAGGGTGCATGGGCGCGAAGGCGCACCGCGCTTGCATGTTGCACAAGGTCCATCCTGCCGCCCCGCTACCGTTGTCGGCGCGAGTGTGCGGCGCGCAGGGCGATGTTGCAAGCGCGGGCTTCGTGGGTGGTAATCGGGCAGTGCCGGCACGCTTGCGCGGACCGGAGGCGCGCGGTATGGCCGTCGATAGTTCAACGCTGAACAAGATGCGTGGGAGGGGAAGGCATGGGCGATCCGAAACAGGAGGCCGCGCGGCAGGCGGCGCTCGATTATCACGAGTTTCCGCGCCCCGGAAAGCTGGAGGTCCGGCCGACCAAGCCGCTGGCCAACGGCCGCGACCTCGCGCGCGCCTACAGCCCCGGCGTGGCCGAAGCCTGCACCGAGATACAGGCCGATCCGGCCAGCGCCTCGCGCTACACCGGGCGCGGCAACCTCGTGGCTGTGGTCTCGAACGGCACGGCGGTGCTGGGGCTGGGCAACATCGGGGCGCTGGCCAGCAAGCCGGTGATGGAGGGCAAGGCGGTGCTCTTCAAGAAATTCGCCAATATCGATTGTTTCGACATAGAACTGGACGAATCCGACCCCGAGCGGCTGGCCGAAATCGTCTGCGCGCTCGAGCCGACCTTCGGAGCGATCAACCTCGAAGACATCAAGGCGCCCGATTGTTTCATCGTCGAGCGGCTGTGCCGCGAGCGAATGAACATCCCGGTCTTTCATGACGACCAGCACGGCACCGCCATTGTGGTGGGCGCCGCCGCGACCAACGCGCTCCATGTCACCGGCAAGCGTTTCGATCAGATCAAGGTCGTTTCGACCGGCGGCGGGGCGGCGGGAATCGCCTGTCTGAACATGCTGCTGAAACTGGGCGTGCGGCGCGAGAATATCTGGCTCTGCGATATCCACGGGCTGGTGTTCGAAGGCCGCGAGGCGGACATGAACCCCCAGAAGGCCGCCTTCGCCCAGCGCACCGACAAACGCAGCCTCGATGAGGTGATCGACAGTGCGGACCTGTTTCTGGGCCTGTCCGGCCCCGGGGTCCTGAAGGCCGAACAGGTGGCCCGCATGGCGCCTCGGCCCATCGTCTTTGCGCTGGCCAACCCCACGCCCGAAATCACGCCAGAGGAGGCGCGCGCCGCCGTTCCGGACGCGATCATCGCCACTGGCCGCAGCGATTTCCCCAATCAGGTCAACAATGTTCTGTGCTTTCCCTTCATCTTTCGCGGCGCGCTTGATGTGGGCGCGACCGAGATCAACGACGCGATGCAACTGGGCTGTATCGAGGGCATCGCCGCGCTTGCCCGTGCCACCACCAGCGCCGAGGCCGCAGCCGCCTATCGCGGCGAGCAGATGAGCTTCGGCCCCGATTATCTGATCCCGAAACCGTTCGATCCGCGGCTGATGGGCGTGGTGGCCAGCGCCGTTGCCCGGGCCGCGATGGAGTCTGGCGTGGCCACCCGGCCGATCGACGATCTGGGCGCCTACAAGGCGGAACTCGACGGCTCCGTCTTCCGCTCTGCATTGATCATGCGCCCGGTTTTCGAGGCCGCGCGCGCCGCCTCGCGCCGGATCGTCTTTGCCGAGGGCGAGGACGAACGGGTGCTGCGCGCGGCCAGCGCGATCCTGGAGGAAACGACCGAGGTGCCGATCCTGATCGGCCGGCCCGAGGTGGTGGCGATGCGCTGCGAGCGCGCGGGCCTCGCCATCCGCCCCGACCGGGATTTCGAGATCGTGAACCCCGAGGATGACCCGCGCTATCGCGACTATTGGGAAACCTATCACCGGCTGATGGAGCGGCGTGGCGTCACCCCCGACATCGCCCGCGCCGTGATGCGCACCAACACCACCGCCATCGGCGCCGTGATGGTCCAGCGCGGCGAGGCCGACAGCATGATCTGTGGCACATTCGGGCAATATCTGTGGCATCTGAACTATGTCACGCAGGTGTTGGCCGATGCCGTTCATCGGCCCGTGGGCGCGCTGAGCCTGATCATCCAGCCCGAAGGGGCGCTGTTTGTCGCCGATACGCAGGTGCACCCAGAACCCACTGCCGAACAGGTGGCAGAGACGGCCATCGGCGCCGCGCGTCATGTGCGCCGCTTCGGCATCGCGCCCAAGGTCGCGCTGTGCTCGCATTCGCAATTCGGCAACATGGACACCGAATCAGGCCGCCGGATGCGCGCCGCCTGCGAGGCTCTGGCGGCGCGCGGGGCGGATTTCGAATACGAGGGCGAAATGTCGGTGGATGCGGCGCTTGATCCGGAATTGCGCGCGCGGATCTTTCCCAACGCTCGTTTCGACGGCCCCGCGAACGTGCTGATCTTCGCTTCCACCGACTCCGCCAGCGGGGTGCGCAACATCCTCAAGATGCGCGGCGGTGGGCTGGAGGTCGGGCCAATTCTGATGGGCATGGGCAACCGCGCCCATGTGGTCACGCCGTCGATCACCGCGCGGGGGTTGCTCAACATGACGGCGCTGGCGGGCACGCCTGTGGCCCATTACGGTTAGGCCGGGCGGCCGCACAGGCCGGGCAATCAAGGGGCAGGGCATGGCAGCGAGCGACGACAGCGAACGGATCGCCCGGCGACTGGCGCGCGCAGGCATCGCCTCGCGCCGGGAGGCCGAGCGGATGATCGCGGCCGGACGGGTCCGTGTGAACGGCAAGCCTATCGACAGCCCCGCGCTGAACGTCGGGCCGCGCGACCGGGTGGAGGTGGACGGCAAGCCCCTGGCCGCGCCGGAACCCGCGCGGCTTTGGCTTTACCACAAGCCCCTTGGCCTCGTGACCACCGAGCGCGACGAGAAGGGCCGCGCCACCGTCTTTTCCCGCCTGCCCGAAGGGATGCCGCGGGTGGTTTCGGTCGGCCGGCTCGACATAAATTCCGAAGGGCTGCTGCTGCTGACCAATGATGGCGCGCTGAAACGCCGGCTGGAACTGCCGTCCACGGGCTGGCTGCGGAAATACCGCGTGCGGGTGAACGGCACGCCCGACGAGGTGCGGCTGGACGACCTGCGGCGGGGGATCGAGTTGGACGGCGAGCGGTTCCAGCCCATGCAGGTCACGCTCGACCGGCAGCAAGGCGCCAATGCGTGGCTGACGGTGGGCATCCGCGAGGGCCGCAACCGAGAGGTGCGCCGCGCGATGGAGGCCGTGGGGCTGACCGTGAACCGCCTGATCCGCGTCAGCTACGGCCCCTTTCAACTGGGCCGGCTGGAGCCCGGTGCGGTGGAAGAGGTGCGCGCGCGGGTGCTGCGCGATCAACTCGGCCTCGGGCCCGACCCGACTGAGGTGGGGGCAGGGCACTCCGGCCCGCGCGCCGGCGCCGGAGCGCGGCGCAAGCCTGGGCCGGGGAAAGGCCCCGCGGGAAAGGCTGTTCAGGGCGAAGGGCAGGGGGCTGAAGCGGGTGCCGGAGGCCGGTTCGGAGGCCCGGCGCACGGCTCTGCGCCGGGCGGTAGCGGGCCCAGAGCCAAACCGGCGTCGAAGCCTGCGGCAGACCCGGGCGCAAGCCTGCGCACGCGACCGGCGGCCCAGCCCAATGCGAAAGATCGGCCGCGCGCCGGCGGCACGGCGCGAAAGGGCCCGGCGCCCTCGGCCTCGCGCCCTGCCCGAGGCCCGGGAACCGAGGCGCGCGTGAAACCCGCGCTGGCGAAACCCCGCCCAGGGCGCCCGCCCCGGGGGGGCGGCAAGGGTCCGCCTCCGCGGCGTTGACGGGCAGCGGTGCCGGCGTTTACGCCTATGCAAGCCTTGCGCCCGCCATTAGTATCTGGCCCTGAAACCTTTGAAACGCAGGGCTCGGAATGTCGGCCACGGGATTGCAGAGGATAGCCTTTATACTTCTGGCAGCGCTCATCGTCTATGTCGCCGTCGTCGGGGGCCAGTGATGGAGTACCAGTGATGTCGCAGCGCTTTGGCGGCAAATTCAGCCCCGATGCCGCGCGCCCCGGCGCAGCGAAGGCGCCGGGCAGCCCGACCCGCGAGCCCCCCCCGGACTGGGCCGGCAAGCGCCCCGCGCCTTCGGGCGCGCGGAGCAATCTGCTGTTTGTTCTGCCGTTTCCGTTTGCCATCAACGCGTTTCGTGGCGACACGCTGGATCTGACGCTCAACCTCGGCGCCTTCGGGTTGCTGATGCTTGCGGCATGGTTGACCCGCGAAGGGGTGCGCGCGCAACGGGCTTATGATGCACGCCGGGTCGCGCGGCGCCCGGCGATTCCGCGCAAGCTCTTCGGGTCCGGGCTGATTGGGCTGGGGCTGGCGCTGGGCGGTTTCGCGCCCGAAGCCAGCCTGATCAACCCGCTGGTCTTTGGCCTTCTGGGCGGGGTTCTGCATGTCCTTGCCTTCGGGCCAGACCCGTTGAAAGACAAGGGGATGGAGGGGGTCGAGGCGTTCCAGACCGAACGTGTCGCCCGCGCTGTAGAAGAGGCGGAGGCTTACCTGACCGAAATGCGCGACACCCTGCGCCGGTTGGGTGACCGGCAGCTTCTGGGCAAGATGGACGACTTCGCCGCCCATGCCCGCTCCATGTTCCGCGCGGTCGAGGACGACCCGCGCAACCTGACGACCGCACGGCGCTATCTGGGCGTCTATCTGTTGGGCGCGCGCGATGCGACTGTGAAATTCTCGGAGGTCTATGCCCGCAGCAAGGATGCCGGGGCGCGGGCCGATTATCTGGCGCTGATCGACGATCTGGACAGCAACTTCAACGCCCGCACGCAGGCGCTGTTGTCAAACGACCGCACCGCGCTCGAGATCGAGATGGAGGTGCTGCGCGACCGCCTTGCCCGCGAGGGGGTGCGCCCGGAATGATTGCTCCGCAGACACCAGCATTGCACTGACCCGATCGATTGCAGAAAGGAAGCCCCACGCCATGCCCGAAGAGATCCGCAAACAGGCCGAAGCCGTCGCAGGCGAGATCGAGACACTCGTGCAGAACCCGCTGCCGGAGCCGTCCGCAGACCTTGTCCCGATCGAGGCCGCCCCGCCCGAGGCGCAATCGGAAATCGAAAAGCGGATGAGCGAGATCAACATGGGCGACAGCGGCTCGATCATCGGTTTCGGCTCGCGCGCGCAACTGGAATTACAGCAGATCAGCCAATCCATGCTGCAGGACGTGAAGACCAAGGATGTCGGCCCCGCCGGCGACAGCCTGTCCGAGATTGTCACGACGATCCGGGGCTTTTCCGTCACCGAACTTGATGGGCGGCGCAAGCAAAGCTGGTGGGAGCGGCTGTTGGGCCGCGCCGCGCCCTTCGCGCAGTTCATGGCGCGCTATGAAACGGTGCAGAACCAGATTGACCGGATCACCTCCAACCTGCTCAACCACGAACACACGCTGCTCAAGGATATCAAGGCGCTCGACAAGCTCTATGAAAAGACGCTGGAGTTTTATGACGAACTGGCGCTCTACATCGCGGCGGGCGATGCCAAGCTGAAAAAGCTCGACGAAACCGCCATCCCGGAAAAGGAGGCCGCGGTCGCTGCTGCGTCCGAGAACGATCAGGTGATGGTGGCGCAGGAATTGCGCGACCTGCGCGCCGCGCGCGACGATCTGGAACGCCGCGTGCACGACCTGCGCCTGACCCGTCAGGTCACGATGCAGGCGCTGCCCTCGATCCGGCTGGTGCAGGAGAACGACAAGAGCCTCGTGAGCCGGATCAACTCCACCCTCGTCAACACCGTGCCGCTGTGGGAAACCCAGCTTGCGCAGGCGCTGACCATCCAGCGCTCGCGCGAGGCGGCGGAGGCGGTGCGCAAGGCGAGCGACCTGACCAACGAATTGCTGACCGCCAATGCCGAGAACCTGCGCGAATCCAACCGTATCGTGCGCGAGGAGATGGAGCGCGGAATCTTCGACATCGACGCGGTGAAAAAGGCCAATGATGCGCTGATCGGCACGATTCAGGACAGCCTGAAGATCGCCGACGAGGGCAAGGCAAGGCGCGCCGAGGCCGAGACCGAACTGACCAAGATGGAGGCGGAACTGCGCGAGACGCTGGCCTCGGCCAAGGCCCGGCGCGATACCGCCCCCGAGGCGCGGCAATAGGCCGGCCGGTGCGGTGCGGCATGACGGCTGACCGGGCTTGTCGACGGACCAGACGAACGTGGCCAGGGCTGCGAGGCGGCCGGTGCGCAGCGCTTGCGATGGCGCTGGCCGCGCTATCGGCTTGCGAAATCGCCGCCCCCGCGCCCTCGCCCGCCGA
>SKUV01000185.1 GCA_007129775.1 Paracoccaceae bacterium
AAGCTGATCGCGCCGCCAACGCAGGCACCGCACCTCGGCACCGTTCCTCGGCACCGCGCCCCTACAGGTCCAGCAGGCCCGGCAGATGGCCGATATCGGGCACCACCACATCGGCCAGCGGCGCCAGATCCTCCGCCTCCGCCACACCGGTCAGCACCGCCACCGTCCGCATCCCTGCCGCCCGTCCCGCCAGTAGATCATGGGTGCTGTCCCCCACCATCGCGACCGCCTCCGGCGCAAGCCCCATCGCCCGCAGAAAGGCAAGCACCATGCCCGGAGCGGGCTTGGCACCGAAACCGCTGTCGAACCCCGCAATGAAGTCGAAACCACCGATCACGCCGACCCGCCGCAAATGCTCCCGCGCCGACATCTCGCCATCATTCGTCGCCAGCCCGATCCGCAATCCCGCCGCGCCAAGCCGCGAAATCAGCGGCCGCAACGGTACCGCCTCCGCCATCGTCGCGCCGGCAGCCATGGCAGCCAGCCGTTCCTCCAGCGCGCTTCCCGCCATCCACGGCAGCACCGGCGCGAGCGCCGCGCGCACCTCCTCCGACGTGCCGGCGATGGCGAGGCTCTCGCGCCGAAACCGCCGCCGCGCCCCGTCAAAGCCCAGCACCGCCTCAAGACGCGCCGCAAGCGCCCGGTCACCGCCAGCCAGATCGGCGATCAGACCAGCCGTCGCCTGCCCCCAACTGGCCTGAAAATCAAAGAGCGTTCCGTCCTTGTCGAACAGCAGCCCCTGCAACCCCTTCATGCTCCGCGTCTCCCCCGATCTCTCGCGTTTCTCCGCTCCGGCAAGCGCGTCCGCGCGCTCGCGCGCCCTGCGCGCCCTGCCCGCTCTCCCTTCGCCCCCACTCAGGTCCAGTGCAGCTGCGCCCCGCCCGGCAACGCCGCACGCGCCTCCGCCAGCCGTGTAAAGGGCAACCCGGTCTCGCCGCAAAACCCCGCCACCCAATCATCGTCCTGGAGCAGAAAATCGAGCACCGCGCCTAGGTATTCCGGGTCCGCCGCACCCGCGCGCAGATCAGCCGCCGACACCCCGGTCGCCCCGAGGAAGACCCGCGTCAGTTCTTCCTGTGCCAGCAGCCATGCCAGCGCCGACAGGGCGATCGTCTCGGCTTCGTCAGGTGACATCGGCATCCTTTCGCTGATACACATGCTTGACTGTGCGGCCCGCTTCCGATCGCCAGCCGGTCCCGGCACAGTGAACACCGGCGGAAACCCATTCTTAACCAATACCGCCGAAAGATGAAGAACGTGACAGGGAAACGGCAAGAGGCGCGATATCGATGGCAGGGCGTGTCCTGATCGTGGACGACGTTGCGACGAATCGCATCGTTCTCAAGGTAAAACTCGCCGGCGCCTGCTACGAGACGCTGCAGGCTGGCGATGGCGAAAGCGCGTTGCGAATCGCACGCGAGACCTTGCCGGATGTCATCCTGCTCGACGTGATGCTGCCCGATATGCACGGGATGGAGGTCTGTCGCCAGCTCAAGCTCGACCCGGTCACGCGCGACATCCCGGTGATCATGATCACCGCGCTGCGCGATGCCGAGGCACGGCGCGCCGCGTTGCGCGCCGGCGCCGATGATTTCCTCTCAAAACCGCTGGACGAAACCATGCTGCTCGCGCGGTTGCGCAGCCTGCTGCGCGTGCGCGAAACGGCACAGGAGTTGCATCTGCGGGAAAGCACCTCGCGCGCACTGGGCTTTTCCGAACCCGCCAGCGTCTTCGCCCACCCGGGCGAGACGTCGTGCCGCATTACCCTTATCGCGGCGCGGCGCGAGATTGCCGCAGCTTGGCGCCGGGCGCTGATGCCCCATATCAGCGCCACGCTGGAGGTGCTGCCGCGCGAACGCGCCCTCGTCGATCAGGGGCCGGCGCCCGATCTCTATGTGATCGCCGCCGATCTGGAAAAACCCGGCGACGGTCTGCGCCTGATGTCGGAGTTGCGCTCGCGGCCCGGCACCCGGCATGCGGTCTGCTGCATCGCGCTGCCGGACGAGGATCACAACCTTGGCGCCATGGCGCTCGATCTCGGGGCCAGCGACCTGCTCGCCCCCGATTTCGAGCCGCAGGAAACCGCCCTGCGACTGGCCGCGCAGCTGCGCCGCAAACGTCAGGCGGACAACCTTCGCTCGACCGTGCGCAACGGGCTCGAAATGGCGATCCACGATCCGCTCACGGGGCTTTACAATCGCCGCTACGCCCTGCCCCACCTTGCCCAGATGGCCGAACGCGCACAGGCGACGGGGCGCCAACTGGCGGTGATGGTGCTTGACCTCGACCGATTCAAACGCGTGAACGATACGCTCGGCCATGCCGCCGGGGATGCGGTGCTCGTCGCCGTGGCCCGCCGCCTGCGTGACGCGATGCGCCCCTCAGACCTGCTCGCGCGGATCGGGGGGGAGGAGTTTCTGGTGGCGATGCCCGATGCCGGGCTGGCCGAGGCCGAAGCGGCAGCACAACGCCTCTGCCTCGCAGTCTCGGCCAGCCCGGTCGCACTGCCCGACGGGAAGGGATCGGTGGAGGTCACGATGTCGGTGGGGCTGGCGCTGGGCCATTGCTCCGCCGTGGTCCCGCGCCACGAAACGGCAATGCCGATTCAGGACGCAACGCCCGGATGCGTCACTGCCCCCGGCAGCGGCAACGTCTATGACTCTCCCCAGGTCGGCATGGCGGCAGCAGATCCTGCCGCCCCCGGGTTCGCCACCCTCGAGACACATATCAGCGCGCTGATCGCCAAGGCCGACGAGGCCGTGCGGCGCGCCAAGGCGGGCGGGCGCAACACCGTCGCAATCGACGCCGGCGCCGCCTGACAACCGCCCGCGCGGCCGACCAAAGCGCGCCTAGGCCCCACCACAGTTGAGCCGTGCAAAGCCTGCGCCACGTCCGCACCCCGGGGCAAAGTGCATTCTCCCGCACCGCACCACGCCCCGCCGCGGCCCATGGCCCTGCAGAACGCGCCGCAGCATGCCCGCGCCCCAAAGCCCGGCTCCGCGCATCCCGCAACCAGCGCCGGCCAGACCGACCGGACAGGCGCCACAGCGCAGGTCTCCCGCTCCGTGACCATCCCCGTGACCATCCCGCGGCCCCCCGAACGCCCATGCCCGCGGCGCGCGCCA
>SKUV01000170.1 GCA_007129775.1 Paracoccaceae bacterium
GACTACGGCCGCCTGATCTCGGCCATCCGGCTGTAGGCACGGCCGTCCGCTCAGCCCGCCGCGCGGGGCAGCAGGTCGGCCAGCGCACGGACGGCGGGAAACGCCCCCGCCGCGGCCAGCTGCGGCCCCTCGCGCCACTCCGACCAGCCCGAGACATAGACGAAGTCGTGCCCCGCGCGCCCCGCGGCCTCGTGGTCCAGCCGGCTGTCGCCCAGAAACAGCGCGGGCCGGCGCACCGTGCCGGCGGCCAGCTCGCGGGCCAGAATCGCGTCCTTGGTGTCGGGGCTGCCGAAGATCCCGCCGTCGAACATCTCCGCCAGGCCCCGCGCGGCAAAGACCTCGCGCAGCTCCGCCTGATCGCCGCCCGACACGATCAGCCAGCGCACCCCCGGCGTGAGGGCGCGCAGCGCCTCCAGCCCCTCGGCGACGGCACAGGTCGCCAGCCCCTCCCGCACCCCCGCCGCATACGCCTCCAGCAACGCCTCCAGCCCCGGCCCGTCGCGCCCGGGCGCCACCTGCGGCACGATCCGGTCCAGGAAATGCGCGAACTTGGCATAGCGCGACACCCCGCCATGGGCGACGTGATGGTCCACCATCGCCCGCGCCGCCTCCGGCCCATAGGCCGCCGCCGCCTGACCGAACGCCTCCGTCTTCAGCCGGTTCGAATCGAGCACGACCCCATCGCAGTCGAACACGAGGCTGGCGTAGCGATGCAGCGGCACCGCCGGCCCTCCCGCCCCGCTCACCGGCCCCGGGCCCGCAGCGCCGCCTCCACCCGGGCGACATCCTCGGGCACGTCCACGGCCAGGCTGCCGGGGCTGCACTCGTACATCAGGATGCGGCGGTCGAGTTCCAGGAACCGCAGGATCTCGATGTCCTCGCACTGCTCCAGCGTGCCCTTGCGCCCGAACGCGGCAAAGGCCGCCAGATCGTCGCGGCCGAAGCCGTAGATGCAGACCTGCTTCATGTAGCGCGTGGGCGCGTTCCTGGGGTCCTTGAACCCCGGAAGCGGCGCGCGCGACATGTAGACCATCGTGCCGCCTTCGGTGGCGATCACCTTCGGGATGTTGACCGAGGTCGGGTCCTCGTCGGGGCCTATCCAGCAAAAGCCGTTGACGATCATCTCCGGATGCTCGGCCTTCATGGCAGCGCAGCGGCGGATGTCCTCGGGGTCGACCATCGGCTCGTCGCCCTGCACGTTCACGAAGATGTCGTAATCGACCATCTGCGCGGCTTCGGCCAGCCGGTCGGTCCCGGTCAGCGCGTCGGGGCTGGTCATCAGGGCGGCGAAGCCGGCGGCCTCCACCACCTCGGCGATGCGCGCGTCCTCGGTGGCCACATAGACGTGCTCGCGCCCGACGGCGCGCGCCGAAAGCTCGGCCACCCACACCACCATCGGCTTGCCCAGCAGCGGCACGAGCGGCTTGCCGGGATACCGCGACGAGGCGAACCGGGCCGGGATGAGAACGCAAGGCTTCACGAGCTGTCTCCTGTGGGGTTACGGGCCCGGCGCTAGGGAACGATCACGACATGTTCCGGCCCGATCGAGGCGATCCTGCCAGAGTGGCCCTTCAGGGATCGAACCCGTTCAAGCAACTGCGATATCGGGAAGTTGTCGAACGAGACTTCACGACCCGTCTGCACCCTAAGCAGTCGTCGTGCAACGGCCTTGGCGCTGCGCTTGGCCCTCCAGACCGCGTGCGGCAGGTCCAGACGGGACCCCGAGCCCCCGCGCGCGTGGTCCTGCAGGAGGTCACGCACCAGCGGCAGGCAGGGCACGTCGACATTCGCGATCAGGCCAGCAACGCTTTTCAGGCTTTCGGCCTGGCGTTGCAAGGAGAGTTCCGGGGCCTTCAGGGCGACCTCGACCGCCTCGAGGGCTTCGGGAATGGAATGGACCGTGACCCCCGCTTCTTCCGCCCCCAGGATCGCATACTCCGCCAAGGCACCTTGCGACCCCCAGTTTATCGTCGGTGTCGCGCAGAACATGGCCTCGATGCCCGTAGTGGACTCACAGTGAATGACCAGCCTCGCCGATTTCAGGAGCGGCCGGATATCGCCATCTCCCATAACCTCGACATTCGGCAGATGGTGCGCCAGCCGACGGTAGATCAGAGGATCCTCGGATGGGTGAACCCGAATGATGAGGGTCTTGTCCGGGAAATTGTCGGCGACAGCAAAGATGAGGTGCACGAAACCGGAAAACTTGTCGCCACAGTTTCGCCAGTTTTCCACGAGGGCCCGCAGCGACGACCGGCTGTCGTCAAAGCCGTATCTGTACAGGTCCAGATGCCGTTTGCTGAAGGGTGCGATCTCGCGCGCGCCGAAATTGAATTCCTTGAACTGAGTGCAGAAAACGATGAAATCACCGTGATCCTGGTGAAGTCTTCCAACGGCTTCGGAGTCCAGGTCGTCGTAAAGCTCGCCATACAGGTCGAAACGTGGCGTGCCGGTGGTCATGGTCTTCTCGGCACTGCCCGGAACCAGTTCGGCACAGATTTTCCGCTGGACCTCACCCCAGGTCATGAAGCTTCGAACGCAGTCACGCTGCCAGACCTCGAGCGGGTGGATACGTTCGATCGACTGCCGATACATCTTTCTGGCGTGAAAAGCCCCTTCGTCGTGATGAAAATACAGCGCCGTGCCGCGCGCATCGAAACTGGAGAGCAGGGCACCGTCTCCATGGCTTCGTCCATCGTTGGTTGAAAGCCTGCCGACCCAGAAGGCATTACCGGATGACTTCTGGCATTCGATGACAAACGGTTTGGTGCCTATGACGGTGGAGAAGCCCGCGCCGGCATTGAAGGCCGCCTGCACCACCTTTGCTTCAAGGTCCCGCTTGGGCGAGTCAACGGGCTGAAGAACGATGGGAAGATCACTTTCCAGCCGCATCAGGAAACCTCGCTTTGGCATACTGCAGGCAGCCGACGCCGGGAAGGCATGTTCACCCGAAAACACCGGCGGATGCCGCAACGCTGGCCGGTGCCGTTTGGCTGGCATAGACGCTTCGGGTCGGGATGCCCTTGTAGCGGGTCGGCGCGATGGACAGCAGCGGGGTCTTTGCGTCGGCCGTGGCGAAGGCCGCCAGCATCGCCTCGATCTCGTCGTTGCGGGTGTCGC
>SKUV01000256.1 GCA_007129775.1 Paracoccaceae bacterium
CGGTCTTGTCCGCCGCGCGAGCGGCGCAATCAAATGGCTTGCGCCGAAGGCGCTCCGCCAGGTAGCGGCCGGTCGGGTGCGGGCCGTCGGTGGAACGCAGCGACTCCATCTCCGTCCCGGCGCGCCACCCTTGCCCTGTCCCCGCGCAAACCCGTCCCGCGCAAACCCGTCCCGCGCCCCGTTGACCCTGCTGCGCCATCCGCTCATTCTGCGGCCATGGATTTCGCCGCCCGCCTGACCCGCCGTCCCCTCGCCCATGATGCCGATGCCGGGCGCGAGGCGCTGGATGCCCTGCCGCCTCTTCCGGGGGGGCTCGGGCCGCTCATCATCGGCACGGCCGGCTGTTCGCCCTTTCTCAAGGGGCTCATGGCGGCCGAGGGCGACTGGCTTGTCGAGGCGCTCGCCCGACCGCCCGAGGCCGCGCTGGCCGATGTTCTGGCGGCGCTCGACGCGCTCGACCTGGCCGATCTTCCGCGCGGGTTGCGCGCGGCCAAGCGGCGCGTGGCGCTTCTGACCGCGCTGGCCGATCTGGGCGGCGTCTGGACGCTGGAGGAGGTCACCGGCGCGCTCACCGATCTGGCAGACCGGGCCGTACATCTGAGCCTGTGTGCGCTGGTGGCCGAACAGATCAGGCGCGGACGTATCCCCGGCGCCGGCCCCGAGGATGCCGCGACCGCCGCCGGGATGGTCGTATTCGCCATGGGCAAGATGGGCGCGCGGGAACTCAATTATTCCTCGGATATCGACCTGATCTGCCTGTTCGACGAAAGCCGCTACGATGCCGCCGACCGGATGGAGGCGCGGACGGCCTTCATCCGCATCACCCGGAGGCTGGCCGCGATTCTGGGCGACCACACCGCCGAGGGCTACGTCTTTCGCACCGATCTGCGGCTGCGCCCGGATGCCTCGGTCATGCCGGTCTGCCTGTCGATGGAGGCGGCGGAGCGGTATTACGAGGCCGAGGGCCGCACATGGGAGCGCGCGGCATGGATCAAGGCGCGGCCCTGCGCGGGCGATCTGGCGGCCGGCGCGCGCTTCATCGAGGCGCTGCGCCCCTTCGTCTGGCGCCGGCATCTGGATTACGCGGCGATCCAGGATGCTCATGACATGCGCCTGCGCATCCGCGCACACAAGGGGTTGCACGCACCGGGACAGGATGGCGCGATCCCGGTGGAGGGCCATGATATCAAGCTCGGCGCCGGCGGCATCCGCGAGATCGAGTTCTTCACCCAGACCCGCCAGTTGATCGCCGGCGGCCGCGACCCCGGGCTGCGCGACAGCACCACCGCCGGCGGGCTGGCCGCGCTGGCCGAACGCGGCTGGATCCCGGCGGATGTGGCCGAGAGCCTGACCCGCCATTACCGCGAGCATCGCGAGATCGAGCACAGGCTGCAGATGGTCAACGACGCCCAGACCCAGCGCCTGCCCACGAACGCCGAGGGCATCGACCGGATCGCGCGGTTCATGGGCGAGGCCGAGACCGCGCGCTTCCGCGATCGTCTGTCGGGCCGGCTGGCGGAGGTGGCGACGCTGACCGAGGGCTTTTTCGCCCCCGGCGCCCCGGGCCGGGATGCGCCCGAGGCCCCGCCGCTGTCGGAGGCGGCCGAGGCGATCGTGGCGCGCTGGAAGGGCTATCCCGCCCTGCGCTCGGACCGCGCGCGCGACCTGTTCAGGCGCCTGCGCCCCGAAATCCTCGCCCGGATGGACCGTGCCGGCGCGCCCGAAGAGGCGCTGGCGCAATTCGACGGCTTTCTGGCCGGGCTGCCGGCGGGAGTGCAACTGTTTGCGCTCTTCGAGGCCAATCCGCAACTGATCGACCTGATCGTGGATATCTGCGCCACCGCGCCGCGGCTGGCGCAATATCTGTCGCGCAATGCCGGGGTGCTGGATGCGGTGCTGGCCGGCGAGTTCTTCGCGCCATGGCCCGGAGAGGCGGGCTTGCGCCGCAGCCTCGTGGACCGGCTGGCCGAGACGCCCGATTACGAACGCAAGCTCGACGCCGCACGGGTCTGGGCCAAGGAATGGCATTTCCGCATCGGGGTGCATCACCTGCGCGGGCTGACAGATGCCTTCGAGGCGGCGGGCCAGTATGCCGATCTGGCGCGGGCGGCGGTGGCCGGGCTCTGGGCGCCGGTCTGCGCCGAATTCGCCCGCCGGTACGGACCGGCGCCGGGGCGTGGCGCGATGGTGCTGGGCATGGGCAGCCTCGGGGCGGGGCGGCTGAACGCGGTCTCGGATCTCGATCTGATCCTGATCTATGACGCGCAGGACGCCGAGGCCTCCGAGGGGCCGCGCCCGCTGACCACCACGGCCTATTTCGCGCGGCTGACCAAGGCGCTGATCACCGCGCTGTCGGCGCCGATGGCCGAGGGCCGGCTTTACGAGGTCGATATGCGGCTGCGGCCCTCGGGCCGGCAGGGGCCGGTGGCGACGGCGCTGTCGTCCTTCGACAGCTATCAGCGCGGCGAGGCCTGGACATGGGAGCATCTGGCGCTGACCCGCGCGCGTGCCGTGGCGGGCGAGCCCGGGCTGATGCAGGATGTGGAGGCGCTGCGCCGCGAGGTGCTGCGCGAAAAGTCCGGGGGGGCGCGCGTGATCGCCGATGCCGCCGCCATGCGCACCCGCACCGCAGCCGCCCGCCCCGGCGCCGGGCGCTGGGATGTGAAGGCGGGGCCGGGCCGGTTGCAGGCGATCGAATTGCTGGCCCAGACCGCCGGTCTGCGCGCCGGCAGCGCCCGGCGCGGGGTGGAGGCGCTTGACGGCCTCCACGGCGTCGCGCACCTCATCGAGCGTCGCGCCGGCGGCCTCCTGGATGCGCGGCAGGCGGTTCATGGCCACGTCCTCCAAGTGGCTCCGCACGATGCGCGCAGGCAAGCCGTCGCGGGGGTCCCCGGCCGCGTCCAGTTGCAGCAGGAGGCATTCCGGCAGATCCCGCGCGCCCACGCCCGGGGGATCCAGGCTTTGCAGCAAGCGCAGCGCCCGCTCCGCTTGCTCCGCCGAGGGCGGCTTCTCCAGCCCTTCCAGCAGCGCCTCCAGCGTCCCGTTCAAATACCCGTCGCGCCGCAGGTTCTGGATGAAGTATTCGGCCAAGTCGCGGGTTTCTGGCTCCACGTCCAA
>SKUV01000220.1 GCA_007129775.1 Paracoccaceae bacterium
CGCGCGCGCCAGCGCCAGCGTCACCTGATGGGCGAAAAGCTCGTCATAGGCCAGCCGCGCCCGGGCGGGATGGGCCGGTGACAGCGCCTCTGCCCCATCGGGGCGGTGCGCGGCCTGCAGCGCCGCGCGCCAGTCGGGCCAGCCTTCGCGTGCCTTCAGCGCCGGGTCGATCCATTCCGGCAGATCGGGCGCACGGGCCAGCGCCCCCTGCGCGGCCGTCGCCATCACCTTGTGCGTGACCCCGCCACCGAGGGGGTAGACGGGTTCGAACGCCGGCAGATCCGCAGCCTCCTCGGGGCGCAGGAGGTGGTCGGGATGGACCATCTGCGCCATCCCGTCGAAGAATTCGAGCCGCCCGGAGACCACGCGACGCTGGCCCGTGGGCAGCAGTTTTTGCAGGTAATCGCCACGGGCGTGAAAGAAGACCAGTTGAAACTCGTCGCGCCCGTCGCGCACCTGCACGCGCCACGGCCGGCCGCGGCTGCGCGGTTGCAGATGCGTCAGCACCTCCACCTCGACCGTGGCGATCACCGGCGGGGTCAGGCCGCGGATGCCCTCGCGGCGGCGGCGGTCCACCCCGGAATGGGGCAAAACGAAAAGCGCATCGCGCGGCCGCGCCACCCCGATCGCATCGAGATTGCGGGCGGATTTCGGCCCGATGCCCTCGATCGTCTCCAGATCGGCAAAGAGCGGAAACAGGATCTCGGGCCGCCCGGCCATGGCCTCAGCCCGCCCCGATCAGCGCGAGCCAACCGTCTTCGTCGAGCGTCTCGATGCCCAGTTCGGCGGCCTTTTTCGCCTTCGATCCCGCGCCGGGGCCGGCCACCAGCAGATCGGTCCTGGCCGAGACCGAGCCCGCCACCTTCGCCCCCAGCGCCTCGGCCCGCGCCTTGGCCTCGGCCCGCGTCATCCGTTCCAGCGTGCCGGTGAAAACCACGGTCTTGCCGGCCACCGGGCTTTCCACGGGCGCGCGGCGGCGCACCGGTTCCACCTCCAGATGCGCCACCAGCCGGTCGATCGAGGCGCGCTCGGCCGGGTTGGCGAAGGCCTGCGTGAGCGAGGCCGCCATCACCGCGCCGACGCCGTCGATGGACAGCAGATCCTCCCGTTCGGGCGTGTCGGGCGCGGCGGCGGTGACGGCGGCCTCGAAGGCGGGCCAGGTGGCGTAATGGGAAGCCAGAAGCTGCGCCGCGGCCTCGCCCACATGGCGGATGCCGAGGGCAAATATAAGCCTGTTCAAAGGAATACGGCGCTTTTCTGCGATGGCGGCAAAGAGGTTCTCGGCCGATTTGGCGCCCCAGCCCTCGCGGTTCTTCAATTGCTTCAGGCCGCTGCCGTAACGCTCCTGCAGGGTGAAGATATCGGCCGGCTCGCGGATCCAGCCGTCGCGCCAGAAGGCCTCCACCTGTTTCGCGCCGAGGCCCTCGATATCGAAGGCGGCACGGCTGACGAAATGCTTGAGCCGCTCGACCGCCTGGGCGGGGCAGATCAGCCCGCCGGTGCAGCGGCGCACCGCATCGCCGGGCTCGCGCAGGGCGGGGCTTCCGCATTCGGGGCATTCCTGCGGAAAAACATAAACTTGCGCGTCGTTCTTGCGGCGGCTCAGATCCACATCGGCGATCTTGGGGATGACATCCCCGGCGCGATAGACTTGCACCCAGTCGCCCGGGCGGATGTCGCGTCCCTCGCGGATCGGGGCGCCCTTGGCGTCGCGGCCGGCGATGTAATCCTCGTTATGCAGCGTTGCGTTGGAGACGACGACACCGCCCACGGTGACCGGATCGAGCCGGGCCACGGGGGAAAGCGCGCCGGTGCGACCGACCTGAATGTCGATGGCGCGCAGCCGCGTCCATGCCAGTTCGGCGGGAAACTTGTGCGCGATGGCCCAGCGCGGCGTGGTGGAGCGAAAGCCGAGGCGGTCCTGCAGCGCCAGATCGTCGAGCTTGTAGACCACCCCGTCGATGTCATAGCCCAGCGTGGCGCGGCGCTGCTCGATCGCGCGATAGGTGGCCAGCATCGCGTCGAGCCCCTCGCAGCGCCGCATCTCCGGGTTGGTGGCAAAGCCGAGCTCCGCGAGACGGGAAAGCGCGCCGCTCTGGCTGTCGGCCAGCGGCGCCGACAGCTTCCCCCAGCCATAGGCGAAAAAGCGCAGCGGCCGGGCCGCGGTGATCGCCGGGTCGAGCTGGCGCAGCGAACCTGCGGCGGCGTTGCGCGGGTTGGCGAAGGTCTTGGCCCCGGCCCCGGCCTGCCGTTCGTTCAGCGCGGCGAAATCGGCGTGGCTCATGTAGACCTCGCCGCGCACCTCCAGCAGATCGGGCAGCAGATCGGGCAGCAGATCGGGCAGCAGATCGGGTGCGCCCCGCAGCCGCGCCGGGATATCGGTGATGGTGCGCGCGTTCTCGGTGACATTCTCGCCGGTTTCGCCATCGCCGCGGGTCGCGGCCTGCACCAGCACGCCGCCCTCGTAGCGCAGCGACAGCGACAGCCCGTCGATCTTTGGCTCGGCGGTGAAGGCGAGCGGGGCCTCCGCCGGCAGACCCAGATAACGGCGGATGCGCGCGACGAATTCGGCCACGTCATCGGCCTCGAAGGCGTTTTCCAGCGACAGCATCCGCACTTCGTGGCGGATCTTGCCAAAGCCTTCGGCCGGGGCCGCGCCCACCTGCCGCGAGGGGCTGTCGTCGCGGCGCAGCGCGGGAAATCGGGCCTCGATCGCCGCGTTGCGGGCGCGCAGGGCGTCGAATTCGGCGTCGCTCATCACCGGGGCGTCGTCACGGTGATAGGCGCGGTTCGCCTCGGCCAGACGCCGGGCGAGGCGCTCCAGTTCAGCCCGCGCCGCGTCTTCGTCCAGATCGTCCACCTTCTGCTGATCGCTCATGGCCAGCCCGCGCCCCTGTCATCCCGCCCCATGGGGCAGTGATAGGCGGGCGGGCGGGCGGCGTCCAGCGCGCGGACTGCACAGATGCTGCGCTGGCACCGGTGCAGCCCCCCCGGTCAGGCCATGCAGCTTTCGCAGGCAGGGCAAATGCAGCCGGGCGATGACCGGGGTCAGGCACCGAGCGCGATTTCGCCGCGATCCTCGGGCACCGGGTCGCGCAGCACATAG
>SKUV01000262.1 GCA_007129775.1 Paracoccaceae bacterium
CCCGGCCGCACCGGCCCCCGCCGAACCCGCCGCCGGGCAGCTTCGCGTGACCGGGATCGCTTCGAACGAGGTGCTTTATCTGCGGGCGGCCCCTTCGCCCGACGCGCCCATCGTGGGAATGCTGCCGCCCGATGCCGCAGGGGTAACCCCCAGCGGCAACACGCAGGTCGCGGCGGGCATCGAATGGATCGAGGTGGTTGACCCGGCCATCCCGCCCGACGGTGCGGCCTGGGCCGATGGCGCATATCTGGTCGCCGAAGCGGGCGGGGCGAATGTGCTGGATGTGGCGCAGGCCTTCACCCATGCCCCGGGCATGAGCGATTTCGACCCGTTCAAGCTGGAGCAGAGCATCGGCAACATCCTGCATTACGCGCCGCAAAGCGCCTTTGCCCCCGGCCATGGCCTGTCGCCCCTGACCAAGGCCATCGTCGCGGCGCAGGCGATCGACGGGCGCCTGCCGCATGCGCGTTATCACCTGACGTTCAACATGATCCAGTCCGGGACGCTCGCGCCGGACGGTGCCGATGAGTGGCTTGACCTGATCGAGTTGCGCCGCTTCAACCTCGGCCCCGCGCTTCATGCGCAGTCCGTCGCCGCCCATGGCGCCGAGAATACGGCCGATCCGGAGGTGTTCGGCGTCGGGCAGCCCGATGTGGTCTGGCGTTTCGCCATGCGCCCGCTGCGCGGAACGGCGGCAGAAATCGTTTCGGTCAGCCGCGCCGAGATCGACGCGCCCGAGCGCGATTGCATGGGCTTTCACTGTCAGATCGGGCAATCCACCATCCCGCACATGGCCGACTGGACCGGGATGGAGACGGTGACCGCGCCGCAGGATTTCCGCCCGTCCTATGACGACCGCTGGCAGGGCGGTGCCTCGGCCCCGGCGGTGCTGGACATGCTGGCGCTGACCTCGCCCTTCCGGGCCGAGGCGACGGGGCATGATGCCGACTGGCAGCGGTTCGAGCCGCGCTACCGGCGCGACCCGGAGGACCCTTTCGTTCAGGCCATCGTCGAGGTCGGGCTGGGCCAGGACGCAAGCGCCGAGGCGATGCTGTTCGAGACCGATGCCAAGGACGACGCCGTCCTCTCGGTCTGGGAGTGGCTGGCGGCCATCAGCGGGCCATCGGATGTGAGGCTGTTCCGCGCCGATGCGGTGGAACACCGGCCCGGCCGGCAATGAGCCATGGCGCGCCCGATCCCCGCGCAACCCGACAGGAGGTGACAGCCAATGACACGGCTTTCCATCGCCGCCCCCCTGCTTGCCCTTGCTGTTCTGCTGCTGGCGCCGCTGGCGCCCGCGCAGGCCAGCGAGGTGACTTACCGCGTGGTGGGCGTGGCCGCCGATGATGTGCTGAACGTGCGCGACCGCGCCGGGGTGCCGGGCAGCACGATTATCGGTGTGCTGCCCCCCGGCACCGGCGGGATCGTCTGGACCGGGCAGCAGGGGCGCGCGAACGACGGCGCGTTGTGGTATCGGGTGATACACCCCCGCATCCCCTCGGGCGGCTGGGTCAACACGCGTTTCCTGCAGGAAGAGGTTGCCGCCGCCGCGCCGCCGCCTGCGAGCGCGGAGCCGCCCGGAAGCCTGTTCAAGGATCACACGGCGCATGAGCGCGCCTATCGCGTGGTCGGCGTGGCCCCGAATGATGTGCTCAATATCCGCGGTGGCCCGGGTGTGTCGCATGGCATCGTCGGGATGTTTCCGCCGGATGCCCGCGATGTTCGGATCACCGGGCGCATCCGCACGCTCGACAGCGGCGCGGTCTGGGTCGAGGTGCGATCCGCCGCCCTGCCCGCCGGCGTGGGCTGGGTGAACGGGCGGTTTCTGGACGTGTTGCGCTGATGTCGCGCGATGCCCGGAGGTGTTGGCACCGCGCGTCCGTTCCGGGGGTTGAAGGACGCGGGTGGCATTGGCAGTGTGGCAAGTGGGAAGCAATACGGGGCCGCGCAGACCGGGCAACGAATGCCAGCTTGCTGCCTTCCCTGAACGCGACGGCCCGGGTGAACGGATGAACGGCGCAACTCTGACCGCAGCACTTCTTGCAGTGATCGTCACGGCCCTGCCCGCGGCTGCGGACAGGCCGGTGCTGACGCTTACCGGCGCGGTGCGCGATGCGCCCGTTGTCCTGACCCGAAGCGATCTGAAGGCGCTTGCGCAACATGAGCTGGTAACCTCCACCTCGGTCACCGATGGCGCGCCCCTGTTCAAAGGCTTTCTGATGCGGGATCTGTTGTCCGAACACGGGGCGACGGGCGACACCGTCGTTGCGCTCGCCCTGAACGATTACCGCATGGAGATCCCGGTTTCGGATTTCGAGGATTTTGACGTGATCGGGGCGCTTTATCAGGATGGCCGCGCGCTGAGCCCGCGCGACAAGGGGCCGGTCTGGATCGTCTATCCGCGCGACGATCACGCCGAATTGCAGGATATCCGTTACGACACGCGCTGGGTCTGGCAGCTCTCGACGCTGCATATCGAATGAGCGCTCGGGGCAGGCCCGGCCGGCAGAGGAAATGGGCAAGCTTTGCGCCGCTCGTGCCGTTGCTTGTGGTCTTCGTCGGCTCGCTTGGTCTGGCGCTGGCGAAAAGCTCCGCACTGGAACGCGACATGCGCATTGCGGCGACGCAGAACATGCTCTGGGTCGTGACGCAGAGCCAGATGGAAATACTGGTGCTGACCCTTGCCGCGGCAGACCCTGCGGCGACGGAAGACGACATCGCCCTTCGTTTCGATCTGGCGCTGGCGCGGCTCAACCTGATGAGCGAGGGGCCGCAAGCACGCTATCTGCAGGATATCGGGCATCTGGAGACAGTGCAGCAGATTTCGGACGCGTTGCTCGAGGTCGACCCGCAGGTGCATGGCCATTCGGCCGAGTTGCACGCGGCATTGTTCGATCTGGGCCGAGAGCTTCACCCCCTGATCAACCGGGTCGCCAATGACGTGATGACCACGGATTGGGAAAAAGCGGCCGCGCGACTGGATGAGTATCGCGCCACGCAACGGGTGATCATCCTGTCGGTGGCGCTCGCGCTTACGGCCGCGCTCGCCGTGTCGTGGCTGTTGTTGCGCAACCAGCGCCGGCTGTATCTGACCCAGCTTGCGCGGATGCGCACGACGAACCTGCTGGAACAGGAACGCGACAGTGCGGCGATGTATCGGGATTTCGCCGCCATTGTGTCGCATCAGATGCGCACGCCGCTCAGCCTGATCGACAGCGCCATGCACCGGCTGACCCGCCGCGGTGAGGCAGTGACCGCGCAGGACGTGGCCGAGCGGCGCGCGATTGTCAGCGATGCCATCGGCCGGCTGACAAAGCTGGTCGATACGGTTCTGTTATTGGCAAAGCTGGACAATGATCAGCTTGGGGCCCGATTCGCCCCGCTTTCGATGTGCGAGCTTGTGACGTCGCTGGTCGGCGAAGCCCGGGCCGGCCACCCCGGGCGCAGGCTGGAGGTGTCCTGCCCCGAAGCCCCGCTCGTGGCCGAGGGCGACCCGCATCTGGTGCGCCACATCATCGACAATCTGCTTCTGAACGCACTGAAATACAGCCCCCCCGACAGCACGGTCACCCTGCGCGTCTTTGCCGAGGGGGAGCAGGTCGCCTGTTCGGTGCAGGACGAGGGCCCGGGGATCGCCCAACGGGATATCCCGCATCTGTTCCAGCGCTATTACCGCGGGCAGGAGGGGGATAAGGGGCCCGGCACGGGGCTCGGGCTGGCCGTCGCCCATGAACTGGCGCAGTTGCAGGGCGGCGGCCTGACCGTCGAGACATGGCCGCAGAAAGGCTCGGTGTTCACCCTCTGGTTGCCGCTCGCGCACAGGTCCACGGGTGTGGTTTCATGAGCGCGCCGCCACTGATCCTGTATGCCGAGGATGAACCGCAACTGCTGCGTGACATTTCGGACGAATTGCAAGGCGCTGGCTATCGCGTCGCCGAGGCGCGAGACGGTGCCGAACTGCTCGCTCGGCTGGAGGAGGTGACACCGGATCTGCTGCTGTGCGATATCATGATGCCCGGCGTCGATGGCTACGAGGTGCTGGCCCGGTTTCGCCGCGACTATCCGCATCTGGCGCATGTGCCGCTGGTGTTCATGTCGGCGCTGTCGATGAACGAGGCGGTGGTGCGCGGCAAGCGGGCAGGTGCCGACGACTATCTGACCAAGCCTATCGATTTCGATCTTCTGCTCTCCACGATCGAGGCGCGCCTGCGCCAGAGCCGGCAATCCCGCACGGGTATTCGGACCCTTGCCGGACTGGGGCAGCATCTGTTCGATACGCTTGCCGTAGGGGTGGTTCTGTGCGCGCCGGACGGCCGGATAAGCCATGCCAATCCGGTGGCCCGGCGGTTGTTGCGCGATCATGGGCAGGGTTTGCGCGACCTGTTGGCCGAGCCGGTCAGGCGCCTTGGCGCCTGCGCCGAGGCCGGCAGCGAGAACAGCCTGTCGGTCCTGCTGGATGAAAGCAGCGGTCTGATGTCCCAGATACATGCCTGCCCGTCCGATCCGCACACCGGGGCGGGCGCGATGGTCATCGTTTTCCTTGCCGGCCCCGAGGCGCGGCCGGTTCTGTCAGCCGATGCCTTGAAAGAGATGTTCGATCTGACCGCCACCGAGGCCCGCGTCACGCATCTGCTGGCGCTGGGCCTGCGGCCGGAGGATATCGCGCGGGAAATGGGCGTGGCGCCGACGACGATCGCCTTTCATCTGCGCAATGTCTTTGCGAAGACCGACACCCACCGTCAGGCCGAACTGGTCGCGCTGGTCCTGTCGCTGCCGCTGCGCGCGGGCGATAGCGCCACCTGAGGGGGCGCCATTTGAGGGTTGACGCACCAGCGAAAGAGGCGCCCGCGCACAGCAAAACCGGCAGCGATCAGCCCTTGAGGTGCAGGGTGACGAGCACGCAAGCTTCTGCGCCGTCGGGAAAATCTGCGGCCACTCGCAGCCAGTTGCCGAAGCCGCGAAGCCGCGCAAAGCAGACCTCATCCTGTCGGGCGGGCAGCGCGAGTCGCGTGCCTTCGTCCACCCAGTGCATGCCATCGGGCGAGATCTCGATCCGGGCTGTCGGCTGCGCCCCGACCGGAGGCTTGAGAGCGCGCACGAAGACCACCGCCTCGATGGCCCAGCCGGCCTCGAAGGGTTCGGTCGCGGCGTGGCCCTTCCATGTCTCGTTGCGGGCGAGGATCGCGGTGATGTTTTCGCGCAGCATCAGAAATCCCCCGAAATGCAGACGCTGTCGACATAGAGGAACGCGCGGCGGTCCGTGTCGGTCTCGGCGAAGAGGGCGAAGTTGAGCATGCACCAAAGGTTCTTCATCGCCGGGATGCGCATCGGCTCCATCCCCGAGACATCGAAGACGCGGTCATTGCAGCGCAGGGCGGTGGGCCGCATCGTCGCAAGATCGAAATCGAAGCGCAGATAGGCCCAGTTCACCTTGGTGGCGATCTCGTTGTAGCACAGCTTCTGGTGGCCGTCGGGCAGGTCCTGCCAGCCCTCGGGCGACAGGTGGTAATGGCTTATCGTTTCGCCGCTGCCGCCGGCGGGCTGAAAGGGCACGCGTTCGGCCTTGAACTGCCAGATGTGGCGGTGCTGCCCGCTTTCGGCATTCAGAAAGCGCAGATGCGGCATCACCCGTTCCGCATCGCCGTCCCGGTCACCGCCCTGCAGGTCGAACAGCAGCCCGACCGACCGCAAGGCGGTGTCGCCGAGCGTCAGTTCCGTCGCTTCGGGCTTGAAGGTGAAATACATCTCGAACCGGATCGGCCCGCGATGGCGCAGGTTCAGCCGCTTGATCGCGACATTCTGTGCCCCGGCGCGCGGCCGCGTCGCGATCTTGAGCGCGTAGGAGCTGTCCGCGCCCCCGTGCGAGCCCGCATCCCAATGCGGCAGCGTGGACAGCATCGCGCTGGTGTGTTGCGCATAACCCGGCAGCATGGTGTCGAGCGTTCCCTCGTAATTGCCCACCAGTTGCGACCAGCCGCAATGGCCGCGGGCGAAGTCATCATGGCTGATGATGCGGGGCAGCGGGTCGAAGCGGCTCAGGCGCGGGTCAGCCGTTTGAATCGCGCGGCGCAGGGCGCGGGTAAGCGCGGCCTCGGTCAGCGGGGCCTCTGGGTCGGGTGATCCGGCGGGCATGGCGCGTCCTTTTCTGTCTCGGTTCTCGGTTCCTGGGGCGCAGGTCCTGATGCTCAGGTCTCGGGGCTTGCGAGACGCGCGACGGCGTCCCAGTCGATATTCAGGCCCAGCCCGGGCCCTTGCGGTACATCCAGACGGCTGCCCTGCACCCGCTGGCAACCGGGGGCGAGGTCGGCCAGCATGGTCTTGAACGGGCTGAGGTCGGTCTCGCATTCCATGGTGTGGCAATTGGCCATGGCGGCGGCCAGATGCACGCTCGCGGTTTCGCAGACGATGCCGGACATGCCGATATGCGGGGCGTAGGCGACATCATGCGCGCGGGCGAATTCTGCCATCCGGCGCGTTTCGGTAATGCCCCCGGCGCGGGCCACATCGGGCTGCAGCACCGACAGGGTGCGGTTTGCGACCAGCCGTTTCGCCTGATCGAGGGTATAGTTGCTTTCCCCCGCCGCGAGCGGCACGGCACATCGGCGATGCAGTTCCTCATAGCCGTCCTCGTCTTCGGGGCGCAGAGGTTCCTCGAACCAGTCATAGCCGTTGTCGGCCAAGGCATGGCCCACGCGCACGGCATCATCCAGCCCATAAGCCCAGTTTGCGTCAACGCACAGCAGCACATCATCCCCGGCCCGGGCGCGCATCCGTTCTATTCGGCGGCAGGCATCGCGGACCGGCTGCGCTATCTTGATCTTGATACGCTCGAACCTCTGCGAAAGGTAGACGTCGAGTTCCTCATCGGCGGCGACATCGTCCACCCAGTTCACGGACGCGGCATAGCAGGCCACCGTCTCGCGCCCCTCGCCGCCCAGCAGGCGCCAGATCGGTTGGCCGACGGCCTTGCCCATGATATCCCACAGCGCAGTGTCGATGCCGGCGATGGACTCTACCAGAACGCCGCCGGCACGACCCGACAATGCCCGCCGCATACCGCCCCACAGCGCCCCGATGTCGCGCGGGTCACGGCCGACGAGACGGGGCTTCAGAGCGGCGTGGATCAGTTCGGAATAGGCGCGCGGCGCAAAACGGGCCAGCGTTTCGCCGACGCCGGTGATCCCGGCATCGGTGCGCACCTCCACCAGCACGATCGAAACCGCCTCGTAGCTGCCCCATGACGTGACGGTCGGCTTGGGCAGACGCTGGGTCAGCGGATGCGCGATCACGTCGGTGATACGGAGGTCGATATCAGGCAGTGCGGGGGGTGTCATGCTTTCTCCTTGCGGCAAACGCCGTCAGGCGTGAAGGGTGGCCAGCGCGGCCCGGTCGATCTCGGCCCCAAGTCCGGGACGGTCGGGCACCGCCAGCATCCCGTCGCGGGCACGCCGGTAGCCGGGTGCGATATCGGCCAGCGCGTCCTTGAAACGGCTCGGGGCGCAGGCGCATTCCATCACCGAAGTATTGGCCTGCGCTGCGGCGAGATGCAGGCTGGCGAGCTCGCACAGAATGCCGGACATGCCCACATGCGGCGCATAGGCGACGTCATGGGCGCGGGCATGTTCGGCGATGCGGCGGGTTTCGCTCAGCCCGCCGGCGCGGGTGATATTGGGCTGCACATGCGACAGCACCCGCGCCTCGATCTGCCCGCGCGCCTGATCGAGCGTGTAGTTGCTTTCACCCGCGGCGAGCGGCACCGCGCATGCGGCGCGCAGCTTGGCATATCCGCCCTCATCCTCGGGCCGCAGAGGCTCCTCGAACCAGGCATAGCCGTGATCCGCCAAGGCCCGGCCCACCCGCGCTGCCGCATCCGGCTGAAAGGCCCAGTTGGCATCGGCGTAAAGCGTGACGGCATCGCCGGCCCGCTCGCGCACACGGGTGATGCGCCTGATCGCGGCCTCGGCCGGCCCGCCGATCTTGACCTTGATACGGTCAAAGCCGCGGTCCAGGAAATCCGCCACCGCGGCATCGGCAGCGTCATCATCGGCCCAGTTGACGGAGGCAGCATAGACCGGCACCTCCCGCCGCCCCTCGCCACCCAGAAGACGCCACAGGGGCATGCCCGCGACCTTGCCGGCAATGTCCCACAGGGCGATGTCGATGGCCGCGATCGCCTCGATCAGCATGCCGCCCGCACGCCCTGAAAGCGCCCGCCGCATCAGCGCCCACAACGCGCCGATTGCCAGCGCGTCATGGCCGAGGATGCGCGGAGCCAAGGCATCCGCGACAAGCGCCCCATAGCCATGGGGCGCGAAGCGCGCGAGCGCCTCGCCGAAGCCGCTGACGCCACTGGTTGTGCGCACCTCCACCACAAGGATCGAGACTGCCTCGTAGCGGCCCCATGATGTTTGCGTCGGCTGCTCCAGCCGCTGGATCAGCGGGTAGACGATGATTTGGGCGATGGAGTGTTCGGCAGTTTTCATGCGGGTGTCCGTTCAGCACGGGAACAGGGCTAGCATTGACACAAGTTCTTGGCAACTATAAAGCCTAGTTGCTAGGTTAGTACTTTAATGCTAGGCGAGTGCCAGAAAGGGATGCGCCGTGACCACAAGAACGACTCCGGATACCGCTTCTTTGCACAGGCCCGTGTTCGGGGCGCGCCCGGTGGTGGCGCAGCGCCTGTCCGAGACCGTGGCCGAATCGATTGCAGAGGCGATGTTCGACGGGCGCATCCAGCCCGGTGACATGCTCCCGTCGGAAGGCGAGATCGCCGAGACGTTCTCGGTCAGCAAACCTGTCGCGCGCGAGGCCTTGCGCGCGCTTACCGGCGCGGGGCTTGTCCATACCCAGCAGGGCAAGGTGGCCCGGGCGCGGGCGCTTTCGGGCGAGCCTTTTGCGCGTATCTACGGCTTCGCGATCCGCTCCAGCCTGACGCGGCTGCGCGAGGCCAACGAGATGCGCCGCGTGGTCGAGACCGGGATCGCCCGGCTGGCCGCCGAAAGGCGCGATCCCGACGGGCTTGCCATCATGGCCCGGGCTGTCGTCGAGATGGAGCACGCATTGCAGGACCCGGATGCATTCATCCTGGCCGATATCGATTTTCACCACGGCATGGCCATTGCCACCGGCAACGCCATGATCCGGGTGCAGATGGAAGCGATGCGCACGATTCAGGAAGAGGTCACCAACCTGTTCTCCCGCCGCTCCGGCCGGACGGATCAGGGATGGCGCGATACGGTGGCGCGGCACGCCGCCATCCTCGCCGCGATCCGGTCGGGTGACGGGGCGGCGACCGAGGCGGCGATTGCCGACCATTTCGCGGCGGCCGATATCGCCTCGCTCGAAGTGGCCGAGCAAAAGGGATTGCACAGGGAATGACAGGCGCGCCCGATACCGCTTTGCCGCTGGTCGGCCGGCGGGCCCTTGTCACGGGGGCCAGCGGCGATATCGGGCAAGCGCTCGCGCTGGGGCTCGCCCGGGCCGGGGCCGATGTCGCCTTGCATCACTGCGCCATGGCCGATGCCGCCGATGCGGTCGTGGCAGAGGTCGCGGCGCTGGGCCGGCAGGCGCGCGCCCATGAGGCTGATTTCACCCGGCCCGGCGCGGCCCGGGCGCTGGCGGAAACCGTGCTGGCGGACGGGGCGGTGGATATCCTGATCTCGAACGCGGCGGTGGAGCGGCGGTCGGACTGGACGGCGATAGACCCGGATGATTTCGCTGCGATGGTGTCGGTGAATTTCGCCGCCTTTCTGGACCTCGCCGCCGTGCTGGCGCCGCCGATGGCCGCGCGCGGCTGGGGGCGTATCATCGCCACAGGCAGCGTGCTCGCCGCGCGCCCGCGAGCCGAGACCATCGTCTATGCCGCGCTCAAGGCCGCGCAATCCTGCGCCGTGCGCGCGCTGGCGCGGGAACTGGGCACAGGCGGCGTGACCGTGAACGTGATCTCGCCCGGTGCGGTCGAAACAGCTCGCATGGCCGAGCTTTACGCCCGGCCGGATTTCCGCGCGAAGGTCACCGCCAAACTGCCGCTGGGCCGCCCCGCAAAGCCCGACGACTGCGTTGCGCCGGTGGTGATGCTGTGCTCGGAGGCCGGAGGCTACATCAGTGGCGCCGACATCCCAATCGACGGCGGCTGGGCCGCCGGCGACGCACCAACCGCCCCGCTGCCCCCATGAGGGCACCACGACGCATGGCAAACGCACGAGCAGCAAAGGTCGCGCCGCAAGGACGGCGCAGCAACAGCACTACTGAAGTGACAACGGGAGGAAAGACCATGACTGCAAGACACATTCTGTTCGCCGCCACATCGGCGACAGCCCTGACACTGGGCGGCGCCGTCGCAGCCCAGGAGTTGCGTGTGACCGTCTGGACCGGCAACGCCGCGCATCTGGAGATGCTCAACAGCTTCGCTGACAGCTTCACCGCCGACCGGCCCGGGGTGAGCGTGACCTTCGAAACCATCCCCGCCGCCGATTATACCCAGCGGCTGACCTTCCAGTTGGCCGGCGGCAATCCGCCCGATCTGGGCTGGGTCATGGAAGACGCCGCCCCGGCCTTTGTCGATGCGGGCGTTCTGGTCAATGTGGGCCCGGTCCTGCGGGCAGATGCCGCGTATGATTTTGACGATTTCTCGGAACCCGCACTGGGGCTCTGGGTCGATGGCGACGCGGTTTTCGGCGTGCCCTTCTCGACCTCGCCCTTCATGACCATGTTCAACCGCGACCTGTTCGAGGCCGCGGGGCTCGACGACCCGCTGACGCTGGCCGAGCGCGGCGAATGGACGGTCGAGAAAATGCGCGAGGTCGCGAAGATCATCAGCGATGCCAACCCCGGGGTCTGGGGGCTGGAGTTCAAGGACGGCCAGGGCTACGATTCGCGCTTCATGCACACGATGGTGCCGGCGATCCGGGCCTGGGGTGGTGAAGCCTGGACCGACAACACCTGTGGCTTTGCCAGCCCCGAGGCCGTCGCCGCGATGACCTTCCTGCACGAGATGGTTTATCAGGACCGCTCGGTCCCGCCGCCGGGGGAAATCGGCGATTTTTTCTCGGGCAGCGCGGCGATGACGGTCAATCAGATCTCGCGCGCGGCGGTTCTGGCGGATGCAGGCTTTGACTGGGGTATCGCGCCGCTGCCCACAGGCCCGGCCGGCGAGGCGATGGTGATCGGGCAGGCCGGCATCGGGGTCTTTACCGGAGGCCGCAACCGCGATCTGGCGACCGAATTCCTGATACACTGGACCAATCAGGAAAACGTCGAAACGATGGCCCGCTTCTTCCCGCCCGCGCGCCAGTCGGTGCTGGACGGCGATGTATTCGTCGAAGGCAACCCGCTGATCCCGGCCGAACAGATGCGCCATGTGGGCGATGCCATCGCCGGAGGGCGCGTGCTGCCCAGCCATCCGCGCAACCCGCAGATCCTCGCCGCCATGGCGCCGCGGGTGGACGTGATGTGGCGCGCCGATGCCGACATGCAGCAGGCGCTGACAGCGATCTGCGACGCGATCGCACCGCAACTGCGCTGAAGTGATGAGAGGCACCCACGAGAACACCGCGGCGCGCAAGATACGCGCGCCGCGGCTGACCCTGCGGATGCAGGAGACGATGGAGGGCTGGCTGTTCGTCAGCCCGATCCTGATCGGCTTCATGATC
>SKUV01000386.1 GCA_007129775.1 Paracoccaceae bacterium
GGGGCCTGCGGCCCCGCCCCTTGCGTCGCGGGCGCGGCCCTTTGCGCGTGGGGAAGGCGACAGTTCGCTGGTGGATAGTACGGTTATGCGCCGCCGCCGCGACAGCCCTCAGCCGCGGGCGATGACCGCGGCGATGGCCCGGGCGACAGCCACGGCCTGATCGGGGCCGAGCCCGGCGAGATTCGCGCGCCCGTCCGCCACCAGATAGACCGCGTGATCCTCGCGCAGCCGGGCGGTCTGCCCTTCCGTCAACCCGAGGAGCGAGAACATCCCCCGGTGTCGCGTCAGAAAATCGAAACGCGTGGCGCCGGTCTCGGCCCGCAAGGCCGCGGCGAGTGCCTCGCGGTTCGCCCCGATCCGGGTACGCATGGTATCCAGCTCGGCCAGCCAGTCAGCCCGCAGCGCCGGATCGTCGAGCAACACCTGCACAACCCGCGCGCCGTGATCGGGGGGGAAGGCGAAATTCTGCCGGTTCAGCGTGGCCAGCATCGCCCCGACGCGCCCCGCCGAAGGGGCATCGGCACAGACCGCCGCAGCCATTCCGACCCGCTCGCGATAGAGCCCGAAGGTCTTGGAGCCGCTCACCGCCAGCAGCATCTCGGGCACCGCCGCAGCCATGTGCCGCAGCGCGGCCGCATCCTCGGCCACGCCCGTGCCGAAGCCCTGATAGGCCATGTCGAGAAACGGCACGAGGCCACGCGCTGCGCACAGATCGGCCAGCGCGGCCCATGTCCCGGCATCGGGGTCGGCCCCGCTCGGATTGTGGCAGCAGGCATGGAGCAGCACCACATCCCCCGCCGCGGCCTGCGCCAGATCGTCCAGCATCGGCCCGGGCGCGACCAGCGCCGTTTCGGGGTCAAGATAGCGGTAGCTGCGCCGCGCAAGGCCCAGCGCCGCGGCGATGGCCGGGTGATTGGGCCATGACGGATCGCTGATCCAGATCGTGGCCTCCGGGCGGGCCGCGCGCACCAGTTCGAGGCATTGCCGGATCGCGCCGCTGCCGCCGGGCGTGGCCACCGAAGCCACACGCGCGGGCGCCACCGCATCACCCAGCGTGAGCGCCCCCAGCGCCCGCAGAAACGCCGGGTCGCCGCCAAGGCCGACATAGCCCTTGGTCGCCTGCGTCTGCAGGATGCGCGCCTCGGCCGCGGCCACGGCGCGCATCACCGGGGTGCGGCCGGCTGCATCGCGATAAACGCCGACGCCGAGGTCGATCTTGCCGGGCCGGGGGTCGGCGGCGAACTGCCCCATCAGCGCGATGATCGGATCGGGGGAAGGCGGGGAGAGGGTTTCGAACATGGGCGAATGTCGGCTCAGTCGGGGATTCGGGAAGGATCTCGGTCACGAGTGAGTACCCGGCTCCGCGCCTCCTGCCCGACCACGGTGAAGCCCTGTTTCTGATACCCCGCCAAAGCGCGCGGGTGATCCAGCGACGAGGTGTTGACGGTCAGCCGCTGCAGCCCCGCACGCTCCCACGCCGTCAGTATCGCCGTGCGCAGAAGAAAAGTGCCGAGCCCGCGCCCGATCGATTGCGGCACCAGCCCGAAATAGGCCAGATCGGTCACACCCACCGCGCGGGCATCGAGCACGAAGAACCCCTGCGGCCAGCCCCGCGCCATGAGCGACCACAGCGCCACCTCAGGGTCCGCGAGCCATGCATCAAGCTCAGCCTCGTCATCCCGGTGGCGGTCGTCCCAGGCATAATCGCGCCCCACTGCATCGTAGAGCGACAGGAAATACCACGACGGCGGGGCCTCGGCCCGGACCAGCGCCGCGCTCTGGTTCAGGGGCAGGCGCGGCCAGTCCCAGCCCGGGCGCTGCGTCATCTCCAGAAAGGTGACGCGGTAATTTACCGTGCTGCCCGCGCGCAGGACCGTCATGCCCGCGCCACGCGGAGCCCGTCGCAGGCCCCCCATTCCGACCACGAGCCATCGTAGAGCGCATGCTGACGGTGGCCCAGACGCTCCAGCGCGAGGCTGAGCACCGCCGCGGTGACGCCCGATCCGCAGGTGGTGATCACCGGGCGCGCCAGGTCGACGCCCGCGCCCTCGAAGGCGGCGCGCAGCCCGGGCAGGTCCTTCATCGTTCCGTCGGGGTTGAGAAGCTCGCGAAAAAACAGGTTGACCGAATTGGGAATATGGCCCGCCCGCAGGCCCGGGCGCGGCTCGGGCTCGGCCCCGGCGAAGCGGCCGGGCGCGCGGGCATCGACGATCTGCCAGTCGCCCAGCTTGGAGGCAGCGGCGACCTGCGTGACATCACGCACCAGATGGGCCTGACGCTGGACGGTGACATGGCGGTCGCGCAGGACAGGCGGCATGTCCTCCACCGGGCGCCCCTCGGCCCGCCATTTGGCGAAACCGCCGTCCAGAACGGCGACATCGGCCTTGCCCATCAGGCGAAAGAGCCACCAGACCCGGGCTGCGGAGAAAACGCCCATACCGTCGTAGACCACCACCTGATGGCCATCGCCCACGCCCATGGCGCGCAACCGGCTGATGAACTTCTCGGGCGGCGGCGCCATATGGGGCAGGCTGGAGCGGTGATCGGAGATTTCGTCGATATCGAAGAAGCGGGCACCGGGAATGTGGCCCGCGTCGTATTCGGCCCGCGGATCGCGCCCGGCGTCGGGCAGATACCACGATCCGTCGAGAATGCGCAGATCGGGATCACCCAGATGCGCGGCAAGCCAGTCGGTCGAGACGAGGGTCCGCGGGTCATCCATGATCAGGGCCTCCAGTTCACGCCGGCGCAAGGGATAGCGAAGCCCCGCCGATCAGACAAGGGCCGTGCGCGCGCGGAGGCGCGGCCATCCGGGGCGCCCGGTGCAGCCGCTGTGCGCCTGGCAAGGGGGCGGCCTCGGGGGGCATCGAGCCCCCTCTCGGCCGCGCGCGCACGCAGGCGCGCAGGCAGCGCCGCACCCGGTCGCGGCCATGAGCGCCTGCGACCCACCGCCGAGGCCGGGCCGATCCATGGCCGGCAAAAGTGATCTTGCCCCCGTTTCACCGGACAATCAGGCGGTTGCGGTTTGAGCTGCGATGAACTCGCGGGGCGAGCGCATCTTCAGCCCTGAATGCGGGTGGTTTTCATTGTAGTCCTCGATCCAC
>SKUV01000139.1 GCA_007129775.1 Paracoccaceae bacterium
CGATGCGCTGAGCGAGGCCGAGGCCACGCTCGCCGCGCTGCAGGCAGAGGAGGATTTCCTGCGCCACGCCGTGGCCGAGCTTGACAAGCTCGCCCCCGAACCGGGGGAGGAGGCGCGGCTGGATGCTGCCCGCCGTGCGATGCAGGGCGCCGCACGCATCCGCGAGGATGTGGCGCGGGCCCATGCCGCGCTTGCGCCTGAAGGGGCCGAGGGGCTGATGGGCGATGCGATGCGCTGGCTGGAGGGCGCGGCGGCGGGCGCCCATGCGGGCGAAGAGGCCGCGGCGCGCATGGAAGCCGCCATCGCCGCGCTGGGCCGCGCAATGGTCGAGTTGGGCGAGGCCCAGCAGGGCGTCGAGGCGGTCGCCGGCGCGCTCGATTTCGACCCGGGCGAGCTGGAAGCGACGGAGGAGCGCCTGTTCGCCATCCGGGCCTTGGCGCGCAAGCACGGGGTGTTGCCGGATGATCTGGGCGATTTCGCCGAAGAATTGCGCACCCGGCTTGGCCGGCTGGATGCGGGCGCGCGCGATCTGGCGGGGCTGCGCGCGGCCCTGAGCGACGCCGAAGACCACCATCGCACCGCCGCCACCGCCCTGAGCGATGCGCGCGCCGCGGCGGCGGGCCGGCTGGATGCGGCGATGGCGGCAGAGCTTGCGCCGCTTAAGCTGGAGCGCGCGGCCTTCGCCACCCGCCTCGCGCCCGCTGCGCCGGGCCCCGAAGGCGCCGACGGGGTTGTGTTCGAGGTCGCCACCAACCCCGGCGCGCCGGCCGGCCCGCTCAACCGGATCGCATCGGGCGGCGAATTGTCGCGCTTCCTGCTGGCGCTGAAGGTCTGCCTGACGCGCCGGGCGGGAGGGCTGACGCTGATCTTCGACGAGATCGACCGCGGGGTGGGCGGTGCCACCGCCGATGCCGTGGGCCGCAGGCTGGCGGCGCTGGCCGAGGGTGCGCAGGTGCTGGTGGTGACCCATTCGCCGCAGGTGGCGGCGCGCGGAGCGCATCACTGGCGGGTTGAAAAGGCGGTTGCGAACGGCGCCACCCTGTCGCGCGTGGCGCCGCTGGGAGCGCCCGAGCGGGTGGACGAGATCGCCCGGATGCTGGCCGGCGACCGGATCACCCCCGAAGCGCGGGCCGCCGCCGAGGCGCTGCTGGCGGGCTGAGGCAGGCTTGCGGCCCCGGCGTTGGCATGCCTAACTGAAGGCGGAACCCGCCGCGCGAGGGCGCGGCATGATGCGAAGGAAACGGCAATGCGGGCAATGACGGCGGTGATGGCACTGGTCCTGTTGGCGGGCTGCCAGTTCGCGATCCCTGATCTGCGGCCCGGGGCGCCCGCGGGTGGCGGCACAGCCCCCGGCGCGGGTGGCGCGGCAGGCGGTGGCGCGGCTGGATCGTTCGAGGCCGCGCGGGCCGAGGATCTGTGCCGCGCAGCCGCCTCTGACGGCGGTTTCGGGGTGACCGGCGTTGCCGCGAATACCGAAATCCGCGGGCCGGACGGGCTGGTGACTGGGCGCAACGTGATGCTCGACGTCACCCGCGGCGGCCAGAGCCGGACGGTGCGCTGCGCCTATAGCACCGCCTCGGGCGAGGCGCGGCTGATGGTGCTCTGAGGCCGGCACACCCGTTGCCGCAAGCGACAGGCGGCGGCCATTCCGCGCGCTGCTGCGGTGCTTCGCGGCTATCCGCGCCGATCCCGGAAGAAATCGCGCAGGAGCGCCTGCGCCTCGGCTTCGGCGATCCCGTCGATGACTTCGGGGCGGTGATGCGCCTGCGGGTGAGTGAAGACCCGCGCGCCGTGGGCCACGCCGCCCGATTTCGGATCGGGCGCGCCATAGACGAGCCGCGCGATCCGCGCCGCCGCGATGGCTGCGGCGCACATGGCGCAGGGCTCCAGCGTAACATAGAGTACATGGCCCGGCAGCCGTTCGGACCGGGCCGCGGCGCATCCCGCGCGCAGGACCAGTATTTCCGCATGGGCGGTCGGGTCGTGCCGCTCGCGGCAGCGGTTCCCGGCCTGCGCGACAACCTGCCCGTCGGGGCCGAGCAGCACCGCGCCCACCGGCACCTCGCCCCGGGCAGCGGCGGCGCGCGCCTCGTCAAGCGCGATGTCCATATGCGTCGTGATGCCGGCCATGCCCGTTCTTCCCAGACGCCCCGCCCATGTGCAAGCCTGTGCCTGTGCCTGTGCCTGTGCCTGTGCCTGTGCCTGTGCCTGTGCCTGTGCCTGTGCCTGTGCCTGTGCCTGTGCCCCGACCAGGCGCTCGCGCCCGGCCGACGCAAAGCAATCGTGACGCAACATTCTTGCGCTTGTTGATCGCCGCGCGTAACAGACGGCGTGACCAATGCAGATTGAAAGGCCTCTGCCATGACCTATGCCGAGCTTTACCGCCGCAGCTTGCAGGACCCCGAGGCGTTCTGGCTGGAGGCCGCCGCCGGCATCGACTGGGTCACGCCGCCGACCCGGGCGATGCATGACGACCGTGCGCCGCTTTACGACTGGTTTCGCGATGCCGAGGTCAACACCTGCTGGAACGCCGTGGACCGCCATGTGGAGGCCGGGCGCGGCGATCAGGTCGCCATCATCCACGACAGTCCGATCACGGGGACGATCCGCAATCTGAGCTATGCGGATCTGCGCGATCGGGTCGCGCGTCTGGCCGGGGCGCTGCGCGCGCAGGGTATCGCCAAGGGCGACCGGGTGATCATCTACATGCCGATGGTGCCCGAGGCGCTTGAGGCGATGTTGGCCTGCGCCCGGCTGGGCGCGGTGCATTCGGTTGTCTTCGGCGGCTTTGCCGCGGCGGAACTGGCCACGCGGATCGACGACGCGAGGCCGAAGGCGATCATCGCGGCCTCCTGCGGGATCGAGCCCGGGCGCGTGGTCCGTTACAAGCCGCTGCTGGACGGGGCAATCGAGGCGGCGACGCACAAGCCCGAGTTCTGTGTGATCCTGCAGCGCGAGCAGGAGGTGGCGGACCTCACACCTGGGCGGGATCTGGACTGGCATGGCTTTCAGGAAGGCGCCGCGCCGGCCGAATGCGTGCCGGTGCCGGGCGATCATCCGGCCTATATCCTCTACACCTCCGGAACGACGGGCCAGCCCAAGGGCGTGGTGCGCCCCACCGCCGGGCATCTGGTCGCCCTGCACTGGAGCATGCGCAATATCTATGGCGTCGCCCCGGGCGAGGTGTTCTGGGCGGCCTCGGATGTGGGCTGGGTCGTGGGCCACAGCTATATCTGCTATGGACCGCTGATCCACGGCAACACCACCATCGTTTTCGAGGGCAAGCCCGTCGGCACGCCCGATGCCGGCACTTTCTGGCGGGTCATTCAGGACCACAAGGTCGCCAGTTTCTTCACCGCCCCCACGGCCTTCCGCGCGATCAAGCGCGAGGATCCGGAAGGCCGGTTGATCGCCGATTATGACCTGTCGTCGCTGCGGTGCCTGTACCTGGCCGGCGAGCGGGCGGACCCGGACACGGTGACATGGGCCGGCGACAAGCTGGGCGTGCCGGTGATCGATCATTGGTGGCAGACCGAAACGGGCTGGGCGATTGCCGCCAACCCGATGGGCCTGGATCCGCTTCCGGTCAAGATCGGCTCGCCTTCGGTGCCGATGCCCGGCTATGACGTGCGCATCCTCGGCGAGGATGGCCAGCCCCTGCCACAGGGCGAACTGGGGGCGATCGCGGTAAAGCTGCCCCTACCGCCGGGCACGCTGGCCACGCTCTGGCAGGCCGAGGAACGTTTCGTGAAATCCTATCTGTCGACCTTTCCGGGCCATTACGAGACCGGTGACGCGGGGTATATCGACGAAGACGGCTATCTTTACATCATGGCGCGCACGGATGACGTGATCAACGTCGCCGGTCACCGGCTGTCCACCGGCGCGATGGAAGAGGTGTTGGCGAGCCATCCGGATGTGGGCGAATGCGCGGTGATCGGTGTGGCCGACCCGCTGAAAGGGCAGGTGCCGCTGGGCTTTGTCTGCCTGAACAAGGGCGTCAGCCGCGATCCGGCCGAATTGGTGGCCGAATGCGTCCGGCTGGTCCGCGACCGGATCGGGCCGGTCGCGGCCTTCCGCCTTGCCGTGGTGGTCGAACGTCTGCCCAAGACCCGGTCGGGCAAGATTCTGCGCGCCACCATGGCCAAGATCGCCGATGGCGCGCCATGGAAGATGCCTGCGACCATCGACGACCCGGCGATCCTCGACGAGATTGCGGAAGCTCTGGGCACGATCGGCTATCCGAAGGCGGATTGACGCCGGTTCACGATGCGGTCTCAACCTTTGGCTGAGGAGCATCATGGCGCGTGATAGGATCCTCTGATTGAAGCGCGTAGACGCGACAGAGGAGAGCAGGGGCGATCCCGGGTCGGGAAACGAGGGCGGACACGCGCCCTCGCATTTGGCACGATGACGCCGCATTGTGCCTTTCACGCCACGAGCTTGCCATCTTTCAGGCCTATCCCGTCGCGAAAACACGACAGACGAGGGGAACGATATGTCACATCCGGATACCGGGCAGCAGGGGCCGGGCATCGACCTGGAGCTTTTGCGCGCGCATGTCGCCGAGCTTGCGGCAGCGCTCGGACAGATCGAGCCGAAGGTGCTGGATTCCGGCACGCGCGAGCGGTTCGACCGGGCGTGGACCGCGTCGCGTGCCCTGACGCGCCTGACCGGCGTCGAGGCGGTGCGGCTGGACACGGGCAAGGGCGCAGATCACGCGGGCGTCCTTCCCGATCTTGTGGGCTACCGGGTGCTGGTGGCAGTGCCCGCGGATGCCGATGACGGCGTGGCGCTGGGCGAGATGCTCATCCGGATGGGCGCGCGCTATGAAATGGCGGGCGACGGGCTGCGCGCGCTCGATCTGCTGGGCGAGGGGGGCTTTGATCTGGCGCTGGTGGATGCCGATCTGACCGGCACACCCGGGGCGCAGGTGATCAAGCGGCTGCGCCGCCACGCGCCGCCGCTGGGCCGTATCCCAGTGCTGGGCCTGTGCCGCGACAATGCCGAGGCCGCGCGTCTGGAATTGCGACAGGCGGGTGCCGACTACATCGTCGCAACGCCCCTGCACGATATCCTGCCGCTGGCGGCGGCGCTGGCGGGGATCATCGACGGTGCCGGCGGGCCCGAGGATCTGCCCGACCAGTTGCTGCTGGACTTCGACCGCTACGAACGGCTGATCGAGATCGCGGGTCCGGAAGGGTCCATCGAATTGCTCGACCGGCTTCAGGAAGACCTGCTTCAGGTTCAGCGGGGGCTGGAGCGCGCCCTGGGTGAGGGCAATCCGGCCGAAGTCCGGACCCAGACCCATGTGCTGATCGCGCTGGCTGGCGCGGTCGGGGCCGATGCGTTGCAGCGGCTGTCGGAGGCTCTGAACGCCGCGGCCCACCGCAAGACGACCGATGGCATGGTGGGGCTTGGCCGGCAGGCCATGCGACAGCTCGCGCATCTTGTTGCATTCGTGGGCGAAGAACTCCAAGTAAAGCGGGACGGTGGCTGACATCGATCACGCCCCCGCCGCCCTTGCACCAAGCGGAGCCTGTCAAGGCCGATGACCGAGACGCCCCCCCTGCTGCTGATCGAGGACACGCCGTCGCTGCGGATGGTGTATGAATCGATCCTGCGTCACGCGGGCCACGAGATTCATGGGGCAGGCACGGCGGCGGAGGGTCAGGCGGCCTTCCGGCGGCTGCGCCCGTCCGTGGTGCTGCTCGATCTGATGCTGCCGGACCGCGACGGCCTCGACCTGATGACCGACATGCTGGAGCGACGCCCCGAGGTCAACGTGATCGTGATCACCGCCAATGGCTCCATCAACAAGGCGGTCGAGGCGATGCGCCGCGGGGCGCATGAGTTTCTGGTCAAGCCGGTGGACGAGACACGCCTGCTGGGCGCTGTTCAGAATGCTCTTAACTCCGCGGGCGGCACTGCGCAGGTCCAGCCCGCACCGGAACTGAGCGATTTCATCGGCCAGTCGGATGCGATGCTGCAGGTCTATCGCAAGATCGCATCGGTGGCGCGGTCGATGGCCACGGTCTTCATCACCGGCGAAAGCGGCACGGGCAAGGAATTATGTGCCGAAGCTGTGCACAACAGCTCCAATCGCGCGGGCGGGCCGTTCATTGCGCTCAACTGCGGTGCAATCCCCGACGATCTCCTGGAATCGGAGGTCTTCGGCCATCTGAAAGGCGCTTTCACTGGGGCGATTGCCGACAAGCCCGGCGCGGCGGCGGCGGCGGATGGCGGCACGCTCTTTCTCGACGAGGTTTGCGAACTGGATCTGAACCTTCAGACCAAGCTCTTGCGGTTCCTGCAGACCTCGATGATCCAGCCCGTGGGGGCCAACACGCCGCGCAAGGTGAATGTGCGCATCATCTGCGCCACCAACCGCGACCCGCTCGAAGAGGTGCGCCAGGGCCGGTTCCGCGAGGATCTGTTCTATCGGCTCCATGTGGTGCCGATCCACATGCCGCCGTTGCACGAACGCGCCGGGGATATCATCGCCATCGCCGAAGCAGCGCTGGAGCGCTTCGCTGCCGAGGAGGGGCGCCATTTCACCACGATCGCGCCGGATGTGGCCGACCTGTTCCTGCGGCTGCCATGGCCCGGTAACGTGCGTCAGTTGCTCAACGTGATCCGTCATGCGGTGGTGCTGCACGATGGCCCGGTGCTGTCCCGCGACATGCTGCCCGGCGATCTGCAATATGCCGCAGCACCGCTGGCGCGTCAGCAGCACCAGCCCGCGCCCGCGGCCCCGGACGGCCCCGAGGGCGCGCTGGACGGGTTGATCGGGCTGACACTGGCCGAGATCGAGCGCGCGGTGATCGAAGAGACCATCGCCCGCCACGGCGGATCGGTGCCGCGGGCGGCGCGGGTTCTCGATGTCTCGCCCTCCACGCTCTACCGCAAGCGCGAGGCGTGGTCGCGCGCTGCCGGCCGGACTGACACGGATGCGCGCGAGACCGACGCCGCGGAGTGAGCGCGGCTCGAGCCGTTCATTGATGGAAAAACCCCGGCAAGCCGGGGTTTTGTGCCCTTTTCCCCGCCGCCGCCCTGCGGGCTCTGGCGGGCGTGCGGGTGCATTCGGGCGGCCGGCGCGCCCGGTCGATCAGACAAATTGCTCGCGGATCAGCCGCTCTTCCAGCCCATGGCCGGGATCGAACAGGATACGGTGCGCGACCCGCGGCTCCGAACGCACCTCGACCCAGGCCACATCGCGCACCGAGCGGCCATCGGCATCGGCCATCACAGGACGTTTGGCGGGGTTGAGCACGTCGAAGCGCACCACCGCCGTCTTTGGCAGCAGCGCGCCGCGCCAGCGCCGCGGGCGGAAAGCGGCCATCGCCGTCAGCGCCAGCACGTCGGACCCGATCGGCAGGATCGGGCCATGGGCAGAGTAGTTGTAGGCGGTGGATCCCGCCGGTGTGCAGACCAGCGCCCCGTCGCAGACCAGTTCGTCCAGCCGCTCGCGCCCGTCCACGCTGATGCGCAGCCGCGCGGCCTGCGGACCCGCGCGCAGCAGCGACACCTCGTTGATCGCCAGTGCGGTTTCGGGGCGGCCCTGCACCGTCTCGGCGCGCATGCGCAGCGGGTTGATCACCTCTTCCTGTGCGGCGGCCAGCCGCTCGGGCAGGCCCTCGAGGGCATAGGCGTTCATCAGAAAGCCCACGGTGCCGCGGTTCATGCCATAGACCGGCGCGTCGAGCGCCTGGGTCGCGTGCAGAGTCTGCAACATGAAGCCGTCACCGCCGAGGGCGACGATATGGCTGGCCTTGTCGGCCGCGACACTGCCGTAGCGCGCGCTGAGCGCGGCCAGCGATTCCTGCGCCTCGGCGGTTGGGCTGGCCACGAAGGCGATGGCGGGCGTGTCGGGCATGGCGCGCTTTCCTGATGCCCTGCCGTTGTCGCGCGGGACGGGCGCGAACTCAAGCCCTTGCCGGGAGGTCTCCGGGAGGTCTCCGGGCGGGGCGGGGCTGCGCGCTTTCGACTCTCGCACAGCCGGCGGGATTGAGCTATATCGCGCCTCAGCATAATCCAAGCGACGCCAGCCGATCCGGCCCAGCCGAAAGGACCCCAGATGAACGCCCCACACCGCGACACCGGCTTTTTCACCGAATCCGTCGACAGCCGCGATCCGGAGCTTTTCGCCGCGATCGCCGCCGAACTTGGACGCCAGCGCGACGAGATCGAACTGATCGCCAGCGAGAACATCGTCAGCCGTGCCGTGCTGCAGGCGCAAGGCAGCGTGATGACAAACAAATATGCCGAAGGCTATCCGGGGCGGCGGTATTACGGCGGTTGCCAGCATGTGGATGTGGCCGAGACCCTCGCGATGGAGCGGGCCTGCGCGTTGTTCGGCTGCGGCTTTGCCAATGTGCAGCCGAATTCGGGCAGCCAGGCCAATCAGGGCGTGTTCACGGCCCTGCTGAAGCCCGGGGCGACGATCCTCGGCATGAGCCTCGATGCAGGTGGGCACCTGACCCATGGCGCACGGCCGAACCAGTCGGGCAAGTGGTTCAACGCGGTGCAATACGGGGTGCGCGAGGATGATCTGCTGCCCGATTACGACCAGATCGAGGCGCTGGCGCTGGAGCACCGCCCGGAAATGATGATTGCCGGCGGCTCGGCCATCCCGCGTATCCTCGATTTCGCGCGGTTCCGGGCGATCGCCGACAAGGTCGGCGCCTATCTGCTGGTGGATATGGCGCATTTCGCCGGGCTTGTGGCCTCGGGCCATTACCCCAGCCCCTTCCCCCATGCCCATGTTGCCACTACCACCACGCACAAGACCCTGCGTGGACCGCGCGGCGGCATGATCCTGACCGATGACGAAGCCTTGGCGAAGAAATTCAACTCCGCCATCTTTCCCGGCATTCAGGGTGGCCCGCTGATGCATGTGATCGCGGCCAAGGCCGTGGCCTTTGGCGAGGCGCTGCGGCCCGAGTTCAAGCTGTATCAGGAACAGGTGGTGCGCAATGCGCGCGCTCTGGCGGATCAGTTGATGCAAGGCGGCCTCGGCACCGTTACCGGCGGCACCGACACCCATCTGATGCTGGTCGATCTGCGGCCCAAGGGGGTGAAGGGCAACGCCACCGAAGACGCGCTGGGCCGCGCCCATATCACCTGCAACAAGAACGGTATTCCCTTCGACAGCGAAAAGCCGACGATCACCAGCGGTATCCGGCTGGGCACGCCGGCGGGCACGACGCGCGGCTTCGGCGAGCCCGAGTTCCGCCAGATCGGCGACTGGATCGTGCGGGTGGTCGATGGCCTTGCCGCGAATGGCGCCGAGGGCAATGCCGAGGTGGAGGCGGAGGTGCGTGCCGAGGTGCTCGATCTTTGTGCGCGCTTTCCGATCTATCCGGCGACCTGAGCCGCACCGCGCGCGCTCCGGCACAGGGGCGGGCCGCCGGCCGCTTGCAGCCCGCCCTGAGCAAGGCTACACCCTGCCGCGATCGAACGCCCGCCCCTAGCCCATCCGGAGGCCCCATGTCCCGCATCGATACCGAGACCGCGCGCCGCGTGGCCAGCCTTTCGCGGATCGCCGTGCCCGACGCGCAACTGCCGGCGCTGGCCGGCGAATTGTCCGATATCCTGACCTTCATGGAACAACTCAACGAGGTCGATGTGGACGGGGTGGAGCCGATGACATCCGTGACCCCGATGCGGCTGAAGCGCCGGACGGATGAGGTGACCGACGGCGGGATGCAGGCGCGCGTGCTGTCCAACGCTCCCGATGCGCGCGAGGGCTTTTTTGCCGTGCCCAAGGTGGTGGAGTGACCATGGCGCAAGACCTGAACTGGCTGTCCATCGCCGACGCGCGCGATGCCCTGCACCGGGGCGAGGTGACCTCGGTGGAGCTGACCGAAGCCTGTCTGGCCGAGATCGAGGGTGCCGGCGCGCTCAACGCCTTTGTGCACCACACGCCGGAGATCGCGCGCGCAGCCGCAGAGGCGGCCGACGCGCGGCTTCGAGCGGGCGGCGATGTGCCGGCCATGTGCGGCATCCCGGTGGGCATCAAGGATCTGTTCTGCACGAAGGGCGTGCCCAGTCAGGCGGCCAGCCGCATCCTGAGCGGCTTTCGCCCGGAATACGAAAGCACCGTCAGCCAGCAGATGGCCGATGCCGGCGCGGTGATGCTGGGCAAGCTCAACATGGATGAATTCGCCATGGGGTCGAGCAACGAGACCTCGGTCTATGGCCCGGCGGTCAACCCGTGGCGGCGGCAGGGCAGCGAGACACCGCTTACCCCGGGGGGGTCTTCCGGCGGCTCGGCCGCGGCGGTGGCGGCGGGGCTCTGCCTTGGCGCCACGGGCACCGATACCGGGGGCTCGATCCGCCAGCCCGCGGCCTTTACCGGCACGGTGGGGATCAAGCCCACCTATGGCCGCTGCTCACGTTGGGGGATCGTGGCCTTTGCCTCCAGCCTCGATCAGGCCGGGCCGATGGCGCGCAGCGTGCGCGATTGTGCGATCATGCTGGGCGCCATGGCCGGGCATGACCCCAAGGACAGCACCTCGGCCGATCTGCCGGTGCCGGATTTCGAGGCGCTGCTGAGCGGCGATATTCGCGGCAAGCGCATCGGCATTCCGCGCGAATACCGGATGGAGGGCATGCCTGAGGCGATCGAAAAGCTGTGGTCTGACGGGGCTGACATGCTGCGCGGCGCGGGCGCCGAGATCGTCGATATCTCGTTGCCCCATACGAAATACGCCTTGCCTGCCTATTACGTCATCGCGCCCGCCGAGGCGTCGTCGAACCTCGCCCGCTATGACGGGGTGCGCTATGGCCACCGGGCGAAACTGGCCGCGGGTGACGGCATCACCGAGATGTATGAAAAGACCCGTGCCGAAGGCTTCGGGGCCGAGGTGCAGCGGCGCGTGATGATCGGGACCTACGTGCTCTCGGCCGGGTTCTATGACGCCTATTACAACCGCGCGCGCAAGGTGCGCACGCTGATCAAGCGCGATTTCGAAGAGGCATTCGCCGCCGGCATCGACGCGATCCTGACGCCGGCCACGCCCTCGGCGGCCTTCGGGCTGGGCGAGATGACGGATTCGGACCCTGTGGAGATGTATCTCAACGATGTCTTCACCGTGCCGGCCAACCTTGCCGGCCTGCCGGCCGTCGCGCTGCCGACGGGGCTGGATGCACGCGGGCTGCCGCTGGGGATGCATCTGATCGGGCGCCCGTGGGAAGAGGGCGATCTGCTCAACGTCGCGGGCGTACTGGAATCCGCCGCGGGTTTTGTTTCAAAACCCGCGAAATGGTGGTAATCTCTCGTCAAAACCGGGCAGCCCACGGGATTGACCCGATAAACGACGAGGCAGACGATGCGGTTTTTTCCAGCGGTTATCGCGCTTTGCGCGGTTGTGGCCTGTAGCCCGCAAGTTCCGGATTCCGCGGCGGCCGTGGGTTTCGGCGACTACGGGCAATTCATGCGGGAACGCGAACGCGAGCGCCAACAGCAGGCACGGTCCGCGCAATCGGTCGTTCCGGCTCCGCAGGTCGTGTCGTTGCCGCAACAGCCGCGCGAAGGCGCGCAACGCGTGGCGGCAATGCCGCAGCAGGCCCCGGACAACCGCCAGCAGGGGCCGGCGGCACCGGCACAG
>SKUV01000387.1 GCA_007129775.1 Paracoccaceae bacterium
GCCAACGCGATCTTGGAGGCATCGGTGCGGCGCGAGAACATGCTTTCGGCGAAAAAGGCACCGCCCAGCGCCACGCCATAGCACCCCCCGACGAGCGCCTCCCCTTCCCACAATTCCACCGAATGAGCACGGCCGGCGGCGTGCAGACCCTCGCACAGGTCGCGGATGGTGGTGTTGATCCATGTCTCGGGCCGGTCGGCGCAGCCTGCCATCACTTCCGCGAAGGACTGGTCGAAACTGACGCGATAGGGCGCCCGCAGGATGCGCCGGCGCAATGATCGCGAGATGTGAAAGCCGTCGAGCGGCATGATTCCCCGCAGCGGCGGGTCGATCCAGTGCAGCCGCGGATCGTCGCGCGCGGCCGCCATGGGAAAGGCACCGGCGGCATAGGCGCGCAACAGCAGATCGGGTGTCAGGGGGGGATATTGCATGCCATGTCCGTCGCGCCGATGCCGCGCAGAATGCCGCGGCTGCATCAGGTTGAGCCGAGTCCTGCACCGGCTGGCAAGCGAAATAATGGCCCTGCGGCCTTCTGACCGCAGGCCTGCCCGCGCGTCCGACTGGTTGGTTGCCGGCAACTGGCGCTGGTCAATGGCCCGGCTGCCGGTCCGGTCAGCCCTGCTGCAATTCGCGCGCGAGCCAGCGTTCTAGCCAATGGATGGAATAATCGCCCGTCTGGATGTCCGGCTCGGCCAGCAGCGCCCCGAAAAGCGGAACGGTGGTATCCACCCCGTCAACGATCAACTCGCCCAAAGCGCGGCGGAGACGGGCGATCGCCTCGGGTCGGTCGCGGCCATGGACGATCAGCTTGGCGATCAGGCTGTCGTAATAGGGCGGGATACGATAGCCGCCATAGAGCGCGGAATCCATCCGCACCCCCAGCCCGCCCGGGGCGTGAAAGGTCTTGACCAGCCCGGGGCAGGGGGCGAAGGCGGGCAGCCTCTCTGCATTGATGCGCACCTCGATGGCGTGGCCGTTCAGGTGCAAGTCGTCTTGCCCGAAGGACATCGGCAGCCCCGCCGCGATGCGGATCTGCTCGCGCACCAGATCGACGCCGAAGATCGCCTCGGTGACCGGATGCTCGACCTGAAGCCGGGTGTTCATCTCGATGAAGTAGAACTCGCCGTCCTCGTAGAGGAATTCGATGGTGCCGGCGCCGGAATAACCGATCCGGCCCACGGCCTCGGCGCAGACGCGTCCGATGCGGTCGCGGGTTTCGGCGTCGATCGAGGGGCCGGGCGCCTCTTCCAGCACCTTCTGGTGGCGGCGCTGCAAGGAGCAATCGCGCTCGCCCAGGTGGACCGCGCCGCCCTTGCCGTCGCCGAAGACCTGAATCTCGATATGGCGCGGATTGCCGAGGTATTTCTCCAGATAGACCTCCGGGTTGCCGAAGGCTGCCTTGGCTTCGGAGCGCGCGGTCTGGAAGGCGGCGTCGATCTCGGCCTCGCTTCGCGCGAGCTTCATGCCGCGCCCGCCACCGCCGGCAGTGGCCTTCACGATCACCGGATAGCCGATCTCCGCCGCGAGCTTGCGCGCGGTGGCCAGATCGGGCACGCCCCCGTCCGAACCCGGCACGCAGGGCACGTCCAGCGCCTTCATCGTCTCCTTGGCGGTGATCTTGTCGCCCATCAGCCGGATATGCGCCGCCGAGGGGCCGATGAAGGTAAGGCCGTGATCCTCCACGATCTGCACGAAATTCGCGTTTTCCGACAGAAAGCCATAGCCCGGGTGGATCGCCTCGGCCCCCGTGATCTCGCAGGCCGAGATGATGGCGGGCACCGACAGATAGCTGTCGGTGGCCGGCGCCGGGCCGATGCACAGCGCCTCGTCGGCCATGCGCACATGCATCGCATCGGCATCTGCGGTGGAATGCACCGCGACCGAGGCGATGCCCATCTCGCGGCAGGCGCGGATCACGCGCAGGGCGATCTCGCCGCGGTTGGCGATCAGGATCTTCTGAAACATCCGCCCGCCCCGGCCCTATTCGATGATCATCAGAGGCGCGCCGTATTCGACGGGGCTGCCGTCGGTCACGAGGATGCGCTTGACCACCCCGCTGCGCGGCGAGGGGATCTGGTTCATCGTCTTCATGGCCTCGATGATCATCAGTGTCTGGCCCTCGCTTACGCTGGCGCCGACACTCACGAAATTGGCCGCGCCCGGCTCGGGGGCAAGATAGGCCGTGCCGACCATGGGCGAGGTGATGGCGCCGGGATGCTGGGCCGGGTCGCCACCGCTGCCACCCTCGCCCCGCACCTCGGCCTTGCCGGTGTCGGTGGCCCTGTCGGCGGCGGCCGGCGGCGGGGCGGGTGCGGCAGCGGGCAGCGGCACGGCGGCGGCCGCCTGGGCCATCACCGGCGCAAGGTGTTTGCTGACGCGGACGTTCAGGCTATCGTTCTCGCCATATTCCCGCTTGACGTTGATTTCGGTCAGGTCGTTGCGGTTCAGCAGTTCCGCCAGCGCCTCGATAAAGGCGACATCCGCCTGATTTCTGTCTTTGCTCATCCCGTCCTCGGTCGGTCGTTGCCGGTGCTTCGCAGCATGTCCGGGCTCCGGCGCGCCTGCCTGCCGCGCCCTCCCCCTGCCGGAATTGGCTGCTTATACGCGACAGGGGGCGGGGTGAAAAGCCGCCAGATGTATTTCCGTGGCGTGGCCGGTTCGGGGGCGCGGGGCGATGCCTTGCCCCGGCGCGCGGGCTTTGACATCGCGCCGGGCATGGGAAAAGGTCGGGGTCGTGCGATCCGGAGAGCCGCCTTGCCCCGTTCCGAACTGACCGGCACGCGTATCCGCGCCCGGCGCATCCTCGTCGGGATGCGGCAGGCCGAACTGGCGCGCCGCGCCGGCGTGTCGGCCTCCTATCTCAACCTGATCGAGCACAACAGCCGTCGGGTCGGCCCCGAATTGCTGAGAGCGATCGCCGGCGCGCTGGGCGTCGACGAGACGGTGCTGAGCGAGGGCGCGGGCGCTGCGCTCCTGGACGGGTTGCGCGATGCCGCCGCGAGCGCCGTTGCCGGCTCGGCCGGAGAGGGCGCGGTGCCGGCGGAAAACGACACGGCCGGGGTTGCGGCGGATGCGGGCGGGCCCC
>SKUV01000035.1 GCA_007129775.1 Paracoccaceae bacterium
CCGAGGTCGCGGGTCAGGATGCGCATGGCGTCGGGGGCGGCGGCGTCCACCTGCCCCTCGAACAGGTTCACGCTGCCGATGAAATCGGCCACGAAGCGGCTGTCGGGCGCCTCGTAGACCTCGCGCGGCTCGCCCACCTGCACGATCCGGCCCTCGTGCATCACCCCGATGCGGGTGGCGATGGTCATCGCCTCGTCCTGATCATGGGTGACGACGACGAAGGTGATGCCCAGCGTTTCCTGAATGCGCACCAGTTCGAACTGGGTTTCCTCGCGCAGCTTGCGGTCGAGCGCGCCCAGCGGCTCGTCCAGAAGCAAAAGCTTGGGCCGCTTGATCAGCGCACGCGCCAGCGCCACGCGCTGGCGCTGGCCGCCCGACAACTGGTGCGGCTTGCGTCGGGCAAAGCGTTCGAGCTTGACCAGCCGCAGCATCTCGGCCACCCGCGCGCCGGCCTCGGCCCGGCCCATCCCCTCGCGCAGCAGGCCGTAAGCCACATTCTTTTCCACGCTCATGTGCGGAAAGAGCGCGTAGGATTGAAACATCATGTTGGTGGGCCGCCGGTGCGGGGGTACATCGCCCATGGGCCGGCCGTCCAGCACCACCTCGCCCGCGCTGGGCAGCTCGAATCCCGCCAGCATCCGCAGCAGCGTGGATTTGCCGCAGCCCGAGCCGCCCAGCAGGCAGAACAGCTCGCCCCGAAAGATATCGAGGCTGACATCCTCCACCGCGGTCACATCGCCGAAGCGTTTGGTCAGCGCCTCGATGCGCAGGAACGGCGTGGCGGCGGGGTCGCGCCACGGGCGCGTATCGGCGGCCAGATCGCGCCCCTTGCCTGCCCCGGTCATCGCACCCCCAGCCCCCGAGGCGTTGTCATGGGGCGGCGGGCCCGGCCCGCCGCACGCCGTCTGCCCGGGCCATCCTTGCCCGGGCCGTCATAGCCTGCGCCGTCACTGCCTGCGCCGACATAGCCCCTATCGTCACTGGCCGGTGCGCACGCGCGTCCACGTCCGGGTGGCAACCCGGTCGGTGCGCTGGTCATAGGGGCGCAGCGTCCAGAACCCCGCCTTCGCCTCGTCCGAGGGAAAGATCATCGGATCATTCAGCACATCGGGGTCGATGAACTCATGCGCGCCCGCATTCGCGGTCGGATACATGACGTAGTTGGTGTTGGCCGCGGCGATTTCCGGGTCCATCATGAAATTGATGAAGGCATGGGCGCCCTCGGGGTTGGGTGCATCGGCCGGGATCAGCAGCATGTCGAACCACAGCGCCGCGCCCTCGTTCGGGATGGCATAGCCGATCTCGATGCCCCGCCCGGCATCCTCGGCCCGGTCCGCCGCCTGCAGCACATCGCCCGACCAGCCCACCGCCAGACAGATCTCGCCATTGGCCAGATCGGTGATGTATTGGGACGAGTGGAAATAGCGCACATGCGGGCGCACCGACAGCAGCAACTCCGCCGCCGCGGCAAAGGCGTCCTCGTCGCTGGAATTGGGGTCGAGGCCGAGGAAGTTCATCGCCGGCGGCAGCATGTCGGTATGGGAATCGAGCATCGCGATGCCGCAATCCTCGAACAGCGCCGCCTTTTCCGGGTCGAACAGGATCGCCCAGCTGTCAACGGTGTAATCCTCTCCCAGCCGCTCGGCCACGGCGGCGGCGTTATAGCCGATGCCCGTGGTGCCCCATTTGTAGATCACCCCATGGGCATTGTCGGGATCGAAGGCCGCCACCAGCGCCATCAACTCCGGGTCCATATGCTCCAGATTGGGCAGCAAATCCTTGTCGAGCGGCTGGTGCAGGCCGGCGCCGATCTGGCGCTGCATGGCGAAATCGGTCGGCACCACCACATCGAAGCCCGAAGAGCCCGCCATCAGCCGCGCCTGCAGCGTGTCGTTGCTGTCGAAGACATCATAGGTCACCGCGATGCCCGTAGCCTCGGTGAAACGCTCCAGCGTGTCCGGGGCGATATAGTCCGACCAGTTGAAAACATTGATCGAATCGGCCTGCGCGGCGAGCGGCAGGAACAGGGCTGTGCAGCTTGTCAGGGCAAGGCGGCGGGTGCGCATGTCGTTCTCCCGTGTTGGGGCCGGGGCGCTTTCTGGCCCGCGTGCCGGTGTGGCGCCGATGCGGGCCGCGCCCGCGACGTTCGCCGCAGACTAGAGCGAGCGCGCGGCGTCATGCAAGACCGCGCAGAACGCCCGATGCGCATTTGCCGCCCAGCGCCGAAAGACAATGCGCCGCCCCGCGCCGCAAAATGCCCGCGGCAGGGTCCGGCCATGCCGAAAGCCGTGGTAGGCCCGGAGGGACTCGAACCCCCAACCAAAGCGTTATGAGCGCTCTGCTCTAACCAATTGAGCTACAGGCCCGCCGGAAATCTGGCTATGCCCAAAGTCCGGGTGGGTCAAGCACCCGCGCGGCGGAGCGGCGGGCGGCAGGACAGGGGGCCCAGGACAGGGGGCCCAGGACAGGGGGCCCAGGACAGGGGGCCCAGGACAGGGGCGGCGGTCAGCGCGGTTCGAACCGGTCGAGCGGTATGCGCAGATAGCGGTGGCCGTCGGCCTCGGGCTCGGGCAGCCGCCCGCCGCGGATATTGACCTGCAGCGCCTCCAGCATTCTTGCGGGCAGTTTCAGCGTCGCGTCGCGCGCATCGCGCAGGGCGATGAATTCCTCCTTGCCGATCCCATCCTTGACGTGGCGATTCGACAGCCGGTGCTCTGCCACCGTCGCCATATATTGCGGCGCCGCATCTGCTGCCGGGTAGTCATGGCCCACAAACAGCCGCGTCTGCGCCGGCAGTTCGAGGATCGCGCGGATCGAATGCCACAGTGCCTGCGTGTCACCACCGGGAAAATCGGCGCGGCTGGTGCCGGAGGCGGGCATCATCAGCGTGTCGTGAACGAAAGCCGCATCGCCCGCCACGAAGGTGATCGAGGCCATGGTATGCCCGGGTGAGAACATCACCCGCACAGGCACCCGGCCCAGCATGAATTCATCGCCCTCGGCAAACAGCCTGTCCCACTGGCGTCCATCCACGGGAAAATCCCCGGGCAGGTTGTAAAGCGTCTTCCAGAGCTTCTGCACGCC
>SKUV01000121.1 GCA_007129775.1 Paracoccaceae bacterium
AGGCGCCGTCGTTTTCATAGTTGGTCACCACAAGCGCCTTGAGCGGCAGCGGCCCCAGTTCAGCCAGTGCGCCGCGCGCCATGGCGCGCGCAGCCTTGCCGAAAGCCAGCACATGCCACGCGCCGCCGGGGGCGGCAGCGGGCAGAGGGGCTGCGCGCAGCGCCCGGCGCACGGCCTGCTCCGGTTCGGCGGCGGCAACGCCCGCGTCGAAGAGGGTGCGCGCGAGCGCACGCGCCTCGGCACCTTCGGGGCCTTCGGAATCGTGTCCTGTCGTCATGGTGTCACGCCGCGAGGGCCTGAGGCGATGCCGCGACAAGCCGAATGCTCGGTCCGCCGTGCCCGATCCGCCGGGAGCGCGCCGGACGATCCTGCTTGCGGGCGGTTGCGAAGCCTTGTCATACTCGACCGATGGCTTCCGTATCCTCCGATGAAACCGAACTGCCGCGCGCCCAGCTTCCCAGTCTGCGCATCCGCATCGTCTTTGGCGACGAGGCGATGCTGGGCCCGGGCAAGGCCGAGTTGCTGGAGCGGATCCGCGACACCGGCTCCATCGCCGCCGCCGGACGGGCGATGAACATGAGCTACCGGCGCGCATGGGCGCTGGTGGAAGAGATGAACGCGGCGTTCCACGAGCCGCTGGTCACCTCCAGCCGCGGCGGTGTGCGCGGGGGCGGGGCGCAGCTGTCGCAGGCCGGCAAGACGGTGCTGGAGCATTACCGCAAGCTCGAACAGATCATGGCGCGGGCCGGCGCCCGCCGAATTGCCGCGCTGGAAGCCATGCTGACGCAGCCCCCGGCGAAAAGCTGACGCCGCCACCCCGCGTCGGACCGGGTGGCGGGCCGTCGTCGTCAAAGCCGGGTTCGGGCGGATCAGCGGCGGATGCCGAGCCGGCCGATCAGGGCCTTGTAACGTTCTTCGTCCTTGCGGCGCACATAGTCGAGCAGTTTGCGGCGCTGGGCGACCATCATCAGAAGCCCGCGGCGCGAGTGGTTGTCTTTCTTGTGCGACTTGAAATGCTCGGTCAGCGTGGAGATGCGCTTGGTCAGGATTGCGACCTGAACCTCGGGCGAGCCGGTATCGCCCTCTTTCGTCGCGAAATCCTTGATGATCTGGCTCTTGTCTTCGGCGGTGATCGACATCGGGTCACTCCTTCGGGTCTGGATGGATGGCGCAAGCCGGGATGTCGTCCAGCAGGGCCCTTGTCCGGCCGGCCAGCGCCGGCGGATGCGTGCGGATAGGGCAAATCGCACAGCTTGGCAAGTGGGTGCGCGTGCGCCGCGCTGCTGCGCCCGCGTTAACCAGGATTGCAGATTCCGGGCTCGCGCAGGCGGCGGGAAATGGGCTGATAACCCGCAGCATGGTATTTCCGAAAGGTCCGGGCTCGGCAGGGGTGCGTTGTCCGGTCCGCAGGTGGTGGGGGCTGCCGCGATGGCGTGACGACAGGGTGTGGACATGATGATTGCCGGATTGATGGGTCTTTTGCTGGCGGGGGTACTGGCCGGGGCGATGCTGCCGCTTGCCCCGGCTGCGCAGGAAGGCAGCGCCTCCGACGGCGCGGATGACGACGCCCTGTCCGATCCGCCGCCCGATCCCGCAGCCGGCGCCCCCGGTCTCGATGATCCTGCAAGCGGCGCGGCTCAGACGCTTTCGGCCGAGCTTTCCATGGCCGATTACCTGTCGGACGATCCTTGGCGCGATCCGGCGTGGCAGGACCCGTCGATCATCGATTATTCCGATGCGGCGGAAAGCAGCGATGGATCCGCGGCAGATGATGACCCTTGGTCGCTCTGGAACAATCTGTCGGACGATCCGTGGCGTGATCCCGCATGGGACGATCCGTCGATCATCGCCTATTCCGATGCCCCCGAAAGCTCTGACGACGCAACGCAGGCAGAGGCGGCGGAAGATGCCGCGGAGGCCGCCGGCACGCCCTCCGATCCCCCGCAGGAGATGGCCGAGACCGGCGAGGCGCTGCCGCCGGAATGGATCGGCGGTCCCGGCGAGACGATCACGGGCGGCGCCGGCGAAACGATGCTGCGGGGCGGTGCGGGTGACGATCTGCTGATCTCGGGCGCGCCGGGCAGCCATCTGGACGGCGGCCCCGGCAATGACACGCTCGTCGGGTCGGAGGGGCCGGAGACGCTGGACGGCGGCGCCGGCGATGATGTGCTGCACGCCGGTACGGGGCCGAGCCTGCTGCGCGGCGGTCCCGGCGATGATCTGCTGATCGGCGGTCCCGGCGACGACACGCTGCAGGGCGGCGCAGGCAATGACACGCTGATCGCGGGCGACGGGGTGGCGCTGCTTGACGGTGGTTTCGGCGATGATCTGCTGGTGGCGGGCAAGGGAATCGGCACGCTCTTTGGGGGGCATGGCGACGATACGCTGATCGGCGCGCGTGATGGCGGGATCGCGATACTCAACGGCGGCCCGGGGGACGACCTGCTGATCCTCGGCCAGTTCGACATCGCTCATGGAGGCAGCGGCGCGGACACATTCGTTCTGGGTGACTGGGTCGGTGCCGGCGGGGCGTGGGTGCAGGATTTCGACAGCAGCGAGGACCGGCTGGTGGTGGTCTACGACCCCGATGCCACGCCCGACCCGGTGCTTAGCCTGCAGCCCGCGGCCGGCGCGCCCGGCGCGGCCATGGTGATGCTGAACGGCCTGCCGCTGGCGCTGGTAGAGGGCGCGGCAGACTTGTTGCCGGAGGATATCGACCTTGTCGCCGAATCGCCGGCGCCACCGATTCCGCCCTTGCCGCAGCTGCCCGGTATCGCGCTGTCGCCGCAGGGCTGAGCCCGCTCGCCCGCGATTACGCCTGCCCGCAAACCGGCGAGCCGCCGGGCGGATTTCCACCCGCGACATATCGTCATGTTCGAATATGACTTCCTGTCTGACACGGTACAAGCGCCGGCGCGGATAGCCGGGCCTCACAGGAGAATGACATGACCCGCAGATCACTCACCGCCGCCGCCCTCGCCGGCAGTCTTTCGCTCGGCCTTGCGGTGCCGGCGATGGCAGAGAACGCCGAGCAGCTTGTGACCGTGGTGACGTCCGAAAACCCGCAGACCCGGCTGATGGCAATGGTCCTGACCACCCAGGCGGTGGAGCAGGGCGTCGAGGCACGCGTGCTGCTGTGCGGGCCCGGCGGCGATCTGGCGCTGATCGACGCGCCCGAGGGCGCCACCGCAGCGCAGCCGCCGCGCGACGCCAGCCCGCAGGGCATGTTGCAGATGCTGATCGAACGGGGCGTGACCGTGGAGGTCTGCGCAATCTTCCTGCCCGGCATGGGGGCGGGGCCGGAGGTGCTGATCGACGGTGTCGGCGTTGCACAGCCGCCGGCCATGGCCGGCGCCATGCTGGAGGAAGGCACGCGCGTCTGGTCCTTCTGAACCCGGGCCACTGTCCGCTCTGCCCTCAACACAAGAGCCCCGGCAAGGCGTCGGCAGCGCGGGGGGGGCACAACAGCTGGTCGTGGCCGAGCGGTCAGGGCCGGACGGAGCGTCCGACCCGCCTCAGGCCCAGGGCAGCAGCGCCTGGGCATACGCGATGTAGAGGGGGTGGCGCGGTGCACCGTCGCGCGTCAGCCCGAGGTGATAGAGCGGCCTGCCGGTGCCGCGCAGCAAGGCCGCCACGGCTGCGCCCCGGTCCAGATGCGCGCCATGGGCACCCCATGCACAGACCACCGCATCGGCCCACGTCGCGCCCTCGATAATCGCGCCGTCGTTGCCGGGGCCGACAGGGTCGGCGGCGGCGCGCATCACCCGCGGATCGGTCGCGCGGAAGGCGAAGATATTGCAGACCCGGAAGGCGCCGAAGCCCAGCGCCCGCGCCCGCCGCTCGCATCGCTCCACTGTGGGGTCGTTCTGCACCTCGGTCGCGGTCGAGGGGTTGAGCATGACGAAGGTCACGCGCCCCCCAGCGCCGCCCCAGTCGCGTGAGAGCGCGTAGCGATAGCGCTCGCAAGGGGAATAGACGGCGATGCTGGCGGCGTCGTCCTTCTGGTGGCGGCGGATGATCATGCGGGCCGGCTCAGCCGTTGAAGACGCGGGTGGGGTGCAACTCGCCCGCGCGATATTGCCCGATGGCAAGGGCGCGCCCGTCATGGCTGGCCCAGGCTTCGGTGCCATAATCCACCCCGGAGGCCAGCACCATGCCCGGGTTGCCATGGCGCAGCCGGGCCGCGCCTTCGGGCGTGGCGGGCAGTTCCGGCAGATCGGCAAGCGCCACCTCCAATGGCAGCACCCTTGCATCCAGCGCGGCGGTTCCGGCGGCGGCCTCGATCTCGTCCAGCGTGATCGCATCAGCCACGTCGAACGGCCCGGACCAGACCCGCCGCAAGGTCAGCACATGGCCGAGGCAGCCCAGCGCCGCGCCCAGATCGCGGGCGATGGCGCGAACATAGCCGCCCTTGCCGCAGACCATCTCCAACTCCAGCGTGTCCGGATCCGGCCGCGCCACAACCTCCAGACTTTCGACATAAAGCGGGCGCGGGGCAAGATCGCTGCCCTCGCCGGCGCGGGCGCGGGCATAAGCACGCTCGCCGTCGATCTTGACGGCCGAGAATTGCGGCGGCACCTGCAGGATGTCGCCGCGAAAGGCGGGCAGGGCCGCCGCGATCGCGGCGTCATCTGGGCGGGTCTCGGCACTGGCGATCACCTCGCCCTCGGCATCGTCGGTATTGGTGGCCGCGCCCAGCCGCATGGTGAAGCGATAGCATTTCAGCGCGTCGGTCACATGGGGCACCGTCTTGGTGGCCTCGCCCAGCGCGACGGCCAGAACCCCTGTCGCGGCGGGGTCGAGCGTGCCGGCATGGCCGGCCTTGCGCGCGTCCAGGGCCCAGCGCACCTTGTTGACCACCGCGGTGGAGGTCGGCCCGGAGGGCTTGTCCACGATCAGCCAGCCCGTCACGTCGCGCCCCTTGCGCCTGCGTCCCATCGTCTTGCCCCTCGATTATCTGGCCGGGGTGCTAGCGAAGCGGCGCGCGCCCGTCAATTCGGGCCGTCAATTCGGCCCCCCGCCCCCCGCATCCCGTGCCGGCAGCACCAGCCCGACGATCGGGCCAAGCTGCCGTGCGCCGCGCCCGGCGCGCCCCAGATCCGGGGCGTAGAGGCGCGAGACATTGCCGTCGAGATAGAGCGCGTCGTCGATCCCCAGCCCGTCGCGAAAGATGCGGGCGAATTCGTGAAAGGTGACCGGCACGTCGGAAATCACGAACCACGCCCTCCGCCCGTCCGCGCTGACCCCCACGCCGTTGCGGACCAGCCGCGATGTGGCGTCCTCCAGAAAGCGCGGATGCAGCGCGCCGCCGATCACCAGCATCGGCCCGGACTGGGTGGCCTGCAGACAGTCCGGCGGGGCCTCGGCGAAGCGGCGCGATTCGATGATTGCAAAGCGCTCCGCCTGCACGCAAAAGACGCCGTTCGGCAGCATCCCGAAATTGCCCGGCCCCTCGGAGGTGATGATCCGCGCGCCCCGCCGCCCGTCCTCCACATAGAGCCCCACGGGCCGGCGATCAGGATGATACATGCCGGCATTCATGGCAAAGACGAGCCGTTCGCCCCGCGCCACGAGCGCCCGGGCCAGACGGTCGAATCCGCCCCATGGCGTGCCCTCCGCATCGTGCAGAAACAGCCGCACTGCGCCCGTGCCGATCTCGGCGCTGCAGGCGGTGAAGCGGTGGCCGTCGTGGCGCGCGCTCTCGCAAGTGGCGGCTTGCGCGGCCCCGTCCGGGGCGGCGATCAGCCCTCCCAGCAGCAGCGCGAGGATCCTAGCGGTCCGCCGCCGGATCGTCATGCAGCCCTGTTTCCTCGTCATCGGCGGGGGCCTTGATATCGCGGCGCACGCGGTCCTCGGCGAACAGGCGCCGTGTGTCGTCCATCCGGTCGAATGTTTCGTCGTGCCGAAAGCGCAATTCCGGCGCGAATTTCAGGGTGAGCGCCTTCGCCACCGCCCGGCGCAACTCGCTCTTGTTGCGGCGCAGCGCCTCCAGAGCCTCGTCGCGATTGGATCCCCCGAGCGGCATCACATAGGCCGTCGCCACCTTCAGATCTGGCGAGGTGCGGACCTCGCCCACGGTGATCGACATGGCATTAAGCTCGGGGTCATGAACCTCGCCACGCGACAGCACCTCCGACAGGCGCCGGCGGATCAGCTCGCCCACACGAAGCTGGCGTTGCGACGGGCCCGAGGCCCGGGGAAAGCGGTTCTGTGCCATGCTTGCCAGATAGGGCATCCCGCAGCGCCCCGCAACCGGGCGCGCAGTGGATACGCGCACGGGATACGTGCATGGGCCTTTGCCAAAGGGCGCGGCTTTGGCTATGGCAGGCGAGGCTTCGCGCACGGAGGGCAGCATGGGCGGTGACGGGCAGGATACGGCGGTGGTGATCGCGGGCGCCTCCGGGCGCATGGGGCAGATGCTGCTGCGGTTGGCGCACGAGGCCCCGGGCATGCGGCTTGCCGGCGCGCTGGAACGGCCGGGCCACGGCTGGATCGGGCAGGAAGTGGGCGCCGCCATGGGTGGCGGCGCGCTGGGCGTGACGGTCGGCGATGATCCCGCGAAGGTGCTCGCCGGTGCGGATGCGGTGATCGATTTCACCGCGCCGGCGGCCAGCATCGCGCTGGCGGGCCATGCCGCGCGCGCCGGCGTGGCCCATATCGTGGGCACCACGGGCTTTACCCATGACGAGCGCGCGGCGCTGGACCGCGCCGGCGATGGCGGCGTGCGGGTCGTCGCGGGCAACATGAGCCTCGGTGTCAATCTTCTGGTGCAGCTGACCCGGCGCGTCGCCGCTGCGCTGGATACCGCCTTCGATATCGAGATCGTGGAGGCCCACCACCGCCACAAGGTCGATGCGCCCTCGGGCACCGCGCTGATGCTGGGCGAGGCCGCGGCCGAGGGCCGGGGCGTGGCGCTGGCCGATGTCGCCGACCGGGGCCGCGACGGGATCACCGGGGCGCGTGCGGCTGGGGCCATCGGCTTTGCCGCGATCCGCGGCGGCGATGTGGTGGGCGAGCATGACGTGATCTTCGCCGCCCCGGGCGAAAGGATCGTGCTGCGCCATATCGCCGGCGACCGCGCCATCTTTGCCCGCGGGGCGCTTCGGGCGGCGCAATGGGCGCGCGGCCGGCCGGCGGGATGCTATGATATGGTGGATGTGCTCGGGCTCTGACGCCTGCGCTCGGGGCAGGGGGTGCGGGTTTTTCCGGGCCCGGGGGCTGGTCACGGCTTCGGGTTTTCTGCGTTGCAGAAACTGCATGGCGGCCTTGCCGCATTGGTGGTTGTGGCATCGCCCGGCGAGGCGCAGATAGGCGGCAACCGCAATGTGCGCCGCGCGCGCCCCTTCCCGGAAGGTTGGAGCCATGACCACCCAGAACACCAATGCCCCCGCCCGCCCGTCTTTCGATCTGCTGGCGCCCATTCACGGCATCGCCACGTTTTTCGGGGGGCTGTCGCTGGCCGCGCGCCGCGCCCATGAAATCGAGCACCTGATGTCGCTGTCGGACGATGCGCTGTCCCGCCGCGGCCTGAAGCGCAACGACATCGTGCGCCATGTCTTCGGCGAGCCGAAGCGCCGCTGAAGGCCGCAAACGCTCAGCCCGCGACACGCAGGGTCACATTGATCCGCCCGCCCTGCGGCAGCAGCGACGATGACCCCGGGCGCAGCCGGTCAATGCCGTGAAAGGCGAGCCGCGCGGCGCCCGCCAGAACCGCCACATCGCCCGAGCGCAGCCAGACCGACCGAGTCGGATCGCTGCGCCGGGTGCCGCCGACGCGGAAGAGCGCGTCGTCACCCAGCGACAGTGATACCACGGGCCAGCCGAAATCGGCCTCGTCGCGATCCTGATGCAGCCCCATGCGCGCGCTTGCATCGTAGTAATTCACCAGACAGCAATCGGGTTCGCGCGCCAGCCCCGTTACCTCGGCCCAGAGCCGCAGGAGCCGGGGCGGGATGGGCGGCCACGGGGTTCCGGCCGGGTGCTGCGGCTCGTAGCGATAGCCCCGGGTATCGGTGACCCAGCCGAAGCGGCCGGCAGATGTCATTCTCACCCGCATCCGCCGCCCGCCCGGGGTCACCGGCTGCACGAAGGGCGCAGCGCGCGCCACGGCGCGCAGATCGGCGACAAGCGCGGCCTGCTCTGAAGGTGGCACGCATTCGGGCAGGATGCGCACCCCCAGAAGCGCGATTTCCGGTGCCGGGCCGCTCATCAGGCGGGCCGTCCGGCCCCGGCCTCGGCCTGCTCATCCTCCAGCAGCCGGTGCATCCTTTCGGCGCGGTCCCAATCCTGCGGGGTGTCGATATCCTGCACCCTGTGCCGGGGCAGGATCAGCGCCCGCGTGTGCGGGCCGAAAAACTCCGCCGCCTGCCGCCATGCCCGGCTGCGGCCCCAATAGAACTGGCCCGCGTCGTGAAAGGCGGGCTCCAGATCCTGGCTGCGGGTGCCATAGGCCACGGGGTCGAGCATCCCCACCGCGCCGTCGGGCGCGAGGCGCAGGGCGCGCTGGATCGGAAAAGCGTATTCCGTGGCCGCCAGCACGAAATCCACCCCCTCGCCCAGCAGGGCCGCGCCGGCGTACAGGTCGTCCGGCCGCACGAAGGGGGCAGTGGCATAGAGACAGCACAGCGTTTCGGGCAGCGCGCCCTCCGCCTCCAGCCAATCGAGCGCGTGGCGGATCACCGGGATCGTCGCGGCATGATCGTCTGCAAGCGCGGCGGGGCGGGTGAACGGCACCTCCGCCCCCGCATCGCGCGCGACAGCCGCGATCTCGTCATCGTCGGTGGATACGATCAGCCGGGAAAAGAGCCCGGAGTCGCGCGCCGACCGGATCGACCATGCGATCATCGGAAGGCCGCGAAAGGAGCGGATGTTCTTGCGCGGAATCCGCTTTGATCCGCCGCGCGCGGGGATCAGGCAGATGCTCATGCCAGGGCCCGGCCCAGGGCCGCAACGACCCGGGCCTGATCTTCGTCTGACAGCCCGGCGTAAAGCGGAATGCTGATCGCGCCGGCATAATAGGCTTCGGCCACCGGAAAATCGCCCGGCCCAAAGCCCTGCGCGCGCCACCACGGCTGCAGATGCACCGGGATGTAATGGACATTGACGCCGATGCCATCGGCGCGCAACGCCTCGAACACCGCGCGGCGGCGCTCGGCGGCGACCCGCACCACATAGAGATGCCAAGACGATTGCGCCTGCTCCAGCCGGCCGGGTCGGCGCAGGGGCAAGCCGGCAAGGGCCGCGTCATAGGCATCGGCCAGCGCGGTGCGCCGGGCCACCACATCGGCCAGCCGGGCCATCTGGCTGACCCCCAGTGCGGCCTGCAATTCGGTCATGCGATAATTCAGGCCAAGCTCGATCTGCTGGTAATACCAAGGCCCGTGGCTCGGCTCGGTCATCAGCGCGGAGTCGCGGGTCACGCCATGGCTGCGCAACCGCGCCATCGCGGCCGCAAGCATGGCGTCATTGGTTGTGGCCACGCCGCCTTCGGCGGTGGTGACGATCTTGACCGGGTGAAAGGAAAAGACGCAGATGTCGGAACGGGCGCAATCGCCCACCGGCCGCTCGCCCAGCCTGGCGCCGATCGCGTGCGAGGCATCCTCGATCACCCGCACACCGTAGCGCCGCGCCAGCGCACCGATGCGGGCCATATCAGCGCTCTGTCCGCACATATGCACCGGCATGAGCACCTTGGGCAGGCGCCCTGCCTGCGCCGCCGTTGCCAGCTTTGCCTCCAGCGCCCGGGGGCAGATGTTGAAGGTTTCGGCGTCGATATCGACGAAATCCACCTCGGCCCCGCAAAGCCGGCCCACATTGGCCGACGCCACGAAGGTGACCGGCGAGGTCCACATCAGATCGCCCGGCCCGAGCCCCAGCGCAAGACAGGCGATATGCAGCGCCGAGGTCGCGGAATTCACCGCCACCCCGTGGGCCGCCCCGGTGGCCCGGGTGACGGCGGCCTCGAATTCCGGCACTTTCGGCCCCTGCGTCAGCCAGTCCGAGCGCAGAACCGCCAGCACCGCGGCCTCGTCCTCGGGGGTGATCTGCTGGCGGCCATAGGGGATCATTCCGGCGCGCCTTCGGCCATGGCCAGAAACTCGTCTTGGCCCAGCCACTGGGTGTTGCTGCCGGAATTGTATTCGAAGCCCTGGGCCACGGGCGTGCCCTCCTCGCCCAGCGCATTGCGGCTGAAATCGACCGCATGGGCGAAAAGGATCGTGGGCTTGATCACGTAGTGATCGGCGAAATCCAGCGTCAGATGGCTGTCGTCGCCGGGGCACATCACCTCGTGCAGTTTTTCGCCGGGGCGGATGCCCACGATCCGGTGCGGCAGGTCCGGCGCCAGCGCCGATGCGAGATCGACCATCCGCATCGAGGGCAGCTTGGGCACGAAAATCTCGCCCCCATACATCCGCTCGAAGTTTTTCAGAACGAAATCCACGCCTTGCTGCAGCGTGATCATGAAGCGCGTCATCCCGGCATGAGTGATCGGAAGATCGGTGGCGCCATCGGCGATCAGCTTGCGGAAGAACGGCACGACCGAGCCGCGCGAGCCCACCACATTGCCGTAACGCACCACGGCAAAGCGCGTGGGCCGGCGCCCGACCATGTTGTTGGCCGCAACGAAAAGCTTGTCCGAGGCCAGTTTCGTCGCGCCATAGAGGTTGACGGGGTTCGCCGCCTTGTCGGTCGAGAGCGCGATCACCTTCTGCACCCCGTTCGCCAGCGCCGCCTGAATCACGTTCTCGGCGCCGTGGATGTTCGTCTTGATGCATTCCATCGGGTTGTATTCGGCGGCCGGCACCTGTTTCAGCGCGGCGGCATGGATGACGTAATCGACATCCTGCATCGCCTCGCGCAGACGGGCGCCATCGCGCACATCGCCGATGAACCAGCGCATCGCCGGGGCGTCGAAGGCCTGCGCCATCTCGTATTGCTTCAACTCGTCGCGCGAGAAGATGATGACCTTGTTGGGGCGATACCGGGCGAGGATCGTTTCGGTATATTTGCGCCCGAACGACCCGGTGCCGCCGGTGATCAGGATGTTCTTGCCGTTGAACATGTCGTCTCCCATGGGCCATGCGGCGGGCGACTGTGGCCCGGTCTTTCCACATGCGGTTTACTGCGCCGCCACGCGGGATGCCATGCAAAATGCGCGCGGCTGGGCGGCGGGCGTTGCGGGATGGGAGGGCCGGCGGAGGGTGGGGCGAAGGTGGTACCGCCTGCCCGATTCGAACGGGCGACCCCCAGATCCACAATCTGGTGCTCTAACCAACTGAGCTAAGGCGGCACTTTGCGCTGATCTATCGCCGCGCGGTCGTGAATGCAAGCGTCTCGGGCGCCGGCGCGCTTGAAACAGGGCGCGAAGCGGCGTAATCCCCGGGGCGCAACGACGGAGGTGCGCCGCATGGGGATCGACAAGGAAAGCGACATCGCGGCGGACCTGCAGATCGGGCCGACCTCGCTGGGGATGGTGCGCATCTATCTCGCCGGGCCGGGCATCGACCTGCCGCTGGATTTCGACCCCGACGAGGCTGACGAGATTGCCGAGGAACTGCGTGCCGCCGCCGAGCGCGC
>SKUV01000374.1 GCA_007129775.1 Paracoccaceae bacterium
GAGACCGCGCGCGCGGTCTTTGCCGCGGTCTACGACGAATGGCGCGCGATGCCGCGCGACGCGCGCCCGGCACTGTATCTGACGGGATTGAGCCTCGGCGCGCTCAATTCCGACCTCAGCCATGATCTGCATCAGGTGGTGGCCGAGCCGTTCGATGGCGCGCTCTGGGTCGGACCGCCCTTCAACAGCCCCACCTGGTCCGAAGTCACCCGGAACCGCAACCGCGGCACGCCCGCGTGGCTGCCGAGCTATCGCGACGGATCGGCGGTGCGGTTCATGAACCAGACCGGATTGACCTCGGATTTCACCGCGCCCTGGGGCCGGTTTCGCATCCTCTATCTGCAACATGCCAGCGATGCGGTGGTGTTTTTCGACCCAAGCGCCATGTGGCGCCGTCCGGCGTGGATGGACGGCCCGCGCGCGCCCGATGTCTCGCCGCAATTCCGCTGGCTGCCGGTGGTGACATCGCTGCAACTGGTGGTCGATATCATGACCGCCGTGAAACCGCCGCGCGGCTACGGGCACGGATACGATTTCCACAGCTATGCCCGGGCATGGGCAATGCTGCTCGATCTGACCGACTGGACGGATGCGCGCATCGCGGCGCTGGCCGAGGAAGTGGCCGAGATGTAAGCCGTGTGGCCCGTCGCCCGCTGCGCCCCCGGTGCGCCCCCGGTGCGTGCCCGGTGCGTGCCTTGTCGCACGCCTTGTCGCGCGGGCGACGGTGCGATAGCGATGCACGGTGGCCAAGGCGAAAGGGGGCCAGCATGACGCCCGACACCACCCCGACCGATCCGCTTGCAGACCCGGCCGCAACACTGGCGTCGTATCCGCACCTGCGCCACGCCCCGGCGACGGCGCGCAACCGCGAGCCGATCCGCGCTGCCCTGGCCGACCTGCTGCCGGCCGCGCCCTGCAGTGTGCTGGAAATCGCCTCGGGTTCGGGCGAGCATGCCCTGTGGATCGCCCGCGCCCTGCCGCAGGTGGTCTGGACGCCGAGCGAGGCCGGCGCCGAAGGGCTCGCCGCGATCGAGGCATGGCGGGCGATGTGCCCGGATCTGGCCGGGCGCGTGCTGCCGCCGGTGCAGATCGATGCGGCCTGCCCGCCTTGGCCCGGCGACCCGGTGGATGCGGTCTTTGTGGCGAACCTGACCCATATCGCGCCATGGCCCGCGACGCTCGGGCTGATGGCGGGCGCGGCCGAACGGCTGCGCGCCGGGGGGCTCCTGCTGATCTACGGGCCGTTCAACGAGGGCGGCGCGTTCACAGGGCCGGGCAATGCCGCTTTCGATGCCGATCTGCGGCGGCGTCACCCGGAATGGGGGCTGCGTGATCGCGCGGCGGTGGATGCGGCGGCGGCGGCGGAGGGCTTCACGGTGGAGACCATGCGCCTGATGCCCGCCGACAACCGCCTGCTGGTCTATCGCCTGCGCTGACCGGGCATCAGGCCTTTTGCAGCGGCTTCTGCGGGGATGGCTCAGCCGCAGTCCTGAAACCCGGATGCGCGGCAACGGCGGGCGAGGTCCCGTGCCTTGTCGATATCGGCCGCGGGCATCCGCCGGCTCAGCCGGTCGCGATCCGCCACCGCGTCGCCCGGCATGGCGGAGTCGGTGCTTTGCGCGGCGAGGATCAGCCACATCATGGCCCGAACCCTGTCCCGCGCGACGCCCGCCCCTGCCGCATACTGGCGCGCAAGCAGGTATTGCGCATCGCCATCCCCCTGCCCTGCGGCCAGTCGCAACCAGCGCACGGCTTCGGCATGGTCACGGGTGACGCCCTCGCCGCGGCTGTAGAGGACCCCCATCATCGTCCGGGATGCCATATGGCCCTGCGCCGCCGCCAGCCCGAAAAGGCGCGCGGCCTCGGCCCTGTCCGTGGCGACGCCCAGCCCCTGCATGTAACTGCGCCCCAACTGGTATTGCGCATCTGCATGGCCCTGTCCGGCGGCCTGCGCGAACCAGCGCGCCGCGGCGCCTTGATCGGGCTCCGGCCCCAGACCGCGGGCATGGACAAGCCCCAGATTGTAGGCCGCGCCGGGATGCCCGGCTTCGGCGGCCAACCGGAACCATGGCACCGCCGCGGCATGATCCTGCGGCACGCCCGCCCCTTCGGCATGCATGACGCCGATATTGAACTGCGCGCCGACATGCCCCGCATCCGCCGCGCGCAGGTACCAGCGCAGGGCTTCGGCCGGGTCCTGTTCCGTCCCTTCACCGCGCCGATACATCTGGGCGAGATTGAACTGCGCCCGCGCATCGCCCTGATCGGCGGCACGCCGGAACCACAGCAGGGCGGCGGCGCTATCCTGTGCAACGCCCATGCCCGTCGCATGCATGATGCCGAGGTTGCTTTGTGCCCCCGCGACGCCCTGCTCCGCCGCGGCCAGATACCAGCGCGCGGCCTCGGCCAGATCCTGCGGCACGCCGAGTCCCTGCCGGTGGATGTGCCCCAGCAGAAGTTGCGCCTGCGCCTCGCCGCTCTCGGCCAGGGGCCGCAATTCTGCCAGTGCGGCGGCGTGATCGCCGCGTTCATGGGCGGCGCGTCCGGCCTCCAGATCCTGTGCCAGCAGGGCCGGGGCGGAAAACGCAAGCAAGACCGCGGAAGCGGCGGCAGCGAAGACTTTCATCGCATCCATCCTTCGGGCTGGCGATGGGTGTCGCGCCATGGGAATTGCCGGCATCGACCCTGCGCAAGGCTCGCATACCGCCGCGCCGATTTCCATACCGCCGTTGCACCCGGCTGGCCCGGAGACGGGCGATACCGGGCGTCATCGGGGTGCGCGGGACATCCAGCGCCCGCCTTGTGCGGCCTGTCCGGCGCGCTGCCGCGCCGGCACCTCGTGCGCAGAACCCATCCTGCGGGCCCGCAAGCCCCGACCGCCACGAAAAGCGGGCCCTCCGCACGCGGCAGAGGGCCCGGTCGTCAGGCCGAATGCTGCCTTTGCGCGGCCCGGTCGTGGCCCTTGGCATGGGTCGGCCCGTCCGAGACGACACCGGCGGCTTGCGGCGATTCGATGGCCTCGTACCAATCGGCGATCTGGCTGCCGGTCATGAAGACGGTATCGTCCCGCGCCATCAGCAGGTCGAGCAATTCGGCAAGCTGGTCGATGCGATGGGCGACCCCGATCAGATGCGGATGGAGCGCCACGGTCAGAACCCGCGCGCCCCCGCTTTCGGCGGCTTCGCGGCCCATGACGGCGATGCTGCGCCGGGTTCGGTCCAGCATGGCATCCGAGGGCTGCGCCTGAATCGCATACATCGGGCTGTCGTTGATCTCGAGCGAATAGGGCATCGCGATCAGCGGGCCGTGGCGTGTCGCCATCCAGTTGGGCACATCGTCCAGCACCCAGTCCGACACATAGCGCAGCCCCTCGGCCTTGAGGATATCGGGCGTGTCGTCCGTCTCGCGCAGGCCCGGGCCGAGCCAGCCCTCCACCGGGCGGCCGGTGAAATCGCGCAGGATGCCCAGCGCCTGCGCGATCAGATCGGCCTCGGAGGATTCAGAGGTCAGCGCCTTCTGGTGCAGACCGTGGCCGATGAATTCCCAGCCCGCTTCCAGGATCGCATCGGACAGGCGCGGATAGGTGTGGATCACCCCGGCGTTGATGGTGCAGCCCACCGGCAGCCCCCGATCACCCAGCACACGGAACAATCGCGGCATCCCCACCCGCATCCCGTATTCGGCCCAGGCGAAATTCGGCACATCCGGCACGGAGTCATTGCCATGCGGCGCGGTGATGAGTTTGCGCGGCATGGCCTGGTCAAAGCGCCAGTTCTCCACATTCACGACCACCTGAACGATCAGGTTACGGCCGTCCGGGCCCGGCAGGGGCGGGCGGTCGTCGATCATGCGGAAGGGCACGCGCGGGTTGGTCGTCATCTCGTCTCTCCTTCCTGTGAATCAGGCAGCGTTCAATGCTTCGTTAACTTGGGTCCGGATGCAGCAGATGGTCTCGCCCCCGAGCGGGTCGAATTCGGGGCGGTCTGGCCTGGGGCGCGCTGTGGCTTCGGCCCCGGTTCGGTCGGTGAAGGACATGCACTGCCTCCGTTCGGGGCGTTTTCGGTATCAGGCCAGCGCACGAGTCGCGCCGCCATCTGCGGTCAGGGACGTCCCTGTGACCATGTCTGCGAGATCGGAGGCGAGAACGGCGGCAAGCCTGGCCATCTCTTCAGGCTCTCCGATACGACCGCGCGGCATCGTCGCCAAACGCTCGGCCTCGACCTCATCTCGCGGACGGCCTTCGGCGCGGGCCAGCCGGTCCATCAGCACATCCCAACGGTTCGTGCGCGTCGGCCCGGGGTTGAGCGCGTTGACGCTGATGCCCAGCGGCGCGAGTTCCTCGGCCAGCGCGCTGATCGCGGCGAGGCAGGCGGCGTTGGCGGCGGACCCCGGCGCCATGCGCGCCGAAGGCTGCTTGCCGTTATTGCCGACGATCACCACGATACGGCCGCGCGCGGCCTCGGCCATGCGCGGGGCGACGGCGCGCAGAAGTCGCACCATGCCCATGAATTTCAGGTCCAGCGCGTCCTGCCAAGTCTGGTCGTCGATCTCCCAGAACAGCCCGCCCTGCGCCGCGCCGGCGCTGATGATCAGGATGTCTGGGGCCGCGCCGAACCGCTCGCAAGCGGCTTGCACCGCGGCCTCGGTCGCCGCGCTGTCGGTCAGATCGGCAGCGGCCCAGCCGCCGCCGATCTCTGTCTGCAGGGCCTGCAGCGCGTCGGCCCGGCGGGCCACCGCAAAGACCTGCGCGCCTTCGGCTGCCAGCAGCTGCGCCGTCGCACGGCCGATGCCTTCAGTCGCCCCGGCAACAATCGCAGTTTTTCCTGCAAGGCCCAGATCCATGGCGATTACTCCAACTGCGCAGGCAGCATTCGGTCTGCTGCAAGAATGTTGCGGCGTATCGTGGTCATGGTCATTGGCCTTTCTTGGTGTCGGCGGCATTCCGGCGCCTACAATCAGTCTTCGTTCGCGGGGCCGTCCTTGATCTGCGCTCCTGGCGGATGGGTCAGTCCTTGCGCCATGCGAGCAGATCGAAGATCCGGCCCGCATCGGGCGCGGTTTCGATGCTCCAGACGGTGTCGAACAGCGCCTGCGTCGTGGCCTCGTCCAGCAGGCCTTCGGCGCAGTCGCGAAACTTGCCTTCAAGCTCCTTGTCGCTCAGCGGATAATGCGGGCTGCCGCGATAATTCTCGTCGGCCCAGCGGGTCAGGGTGCGGCCATCCTTTGTGACGACCTCGATGCGCGAGCGGATGCGATCCCAGCCCATGTCCTCGATGCCCTGATCGAACTGGGTCTCGACCCGGGCCTGCATCTGCTGGCATGCTTCGGAGGAAACGAATTCATCGGTGAATTCGGCCTTGCCCGCCCGCCCCGCGAGAATGATCGCCGTGAGCAGGAAGGCGAAGGAGAACTTGCCCTCAAGCTCCGTGCGCGCGATGCGAAAGCGGATCGGACTGAGCACGTTCCAGCCCGCGAACAGCGTCACCTTTTCGATATCGTCGGGGCTGAGGCCCTCTTCCTGCATGAGGAATTTCATGGCGTCCATGCTGGGATGGGTCAGCACGCCCGAGGGATAGGGTTTGATCGAGACGCCCGGCGACACCATCGTATGCGGTGCGCCGAAGCGGTCGCGCACCAGCGAAGGGTCGCCATCGGGCCCGGCGATGGCCAGATAGCCCCAGCGGCCGTCCAGCGCCTCTTCGTTCGCGGTGAAGCCCGAGCGCGCCAGCAGCGCCGCGGTGATCCCGTTCTCCGAGGCCCGGCCCACGTGAAACGGCTTGCCCATCGTGCCGAAATTCGCGCGCACGCCCGCCGCCATGGAGGCCGCGAGGCCAAGCGCGCGGGCGGTGGTGGGCTTGTCCAGCCCGAGCATGTTCGCGGCGGCAGCGGCGGCAGCGAAATGGCCGATGGTGCCCGAAGTGTGGAAGCCGCGCATGTAATGATCGGGGTTGATCGCCTCGGCCACCTTGCAGCCGACCTCGAAGCCCGCGCAGAAGGCCGCGACAAGGCGCTTGCCGTCCACCGGCGCGCCGGTTTCCTGCGCCACCAGATCGGACAGCGTCAGCGCCGCCGTCAGGGGCGGCATGGTCGGGTGCATCAGCAGGCCATAGGGCCGGCCCGGCCCCTCGGCCAGTTGCGTGTCGTCCCAGTCCATCGCATGGCCGGCGGTGCCGGTGTAAAGCGCTGACAGATGCGCCGGCAGGCGCCGGTTGGAGCCGATGCGCCGGGCCTGCGCCGCGCCGCCGAGGCTTTCGATATAGCTTTCCAGCGGGGTCATGCCGGGCTGTTCCGATCCGCCCAGCGCAACCGCCAGACCGTCGAGGATGCAGCGCCGCGCCAGCGTCAGCACGTCCTGCGGCAGATCGTCGAACCGAAGGCCGGCGGCGAAGGTCGCGGCGGCGTCGGTCAGCCCGGTCAGGTGCTGCCATTTGTCAGTGGTCGGTGGGGTGCTCATTGCGCGGCCTCCTCGCTGGTGGTTCGTCCGTCCCAGATCGTCAGCACCTCGTCGATGCCGGGTGTCAGGCCGAAACGGTGATTGATGTTGCGCAGCGTGCCCTCGTGTAACTCGCGATCCCACGAGCCGCAGGCATCCGGGGGCACGATGACGTAGTAATCCAGCTCGAACCCCGCCCGGGCGGTGGTTTCCACGCAGGCGTTGGTGGACACCCCGCAGCAGATGATCGACCGGATCCGCCGCGCGCGCAGCAGAAGGTCCAGATCGGTGCCAGTGAAGGCGCTGTAGCGGCGCTTGCGCACCGTCAACTCGCCCGGGCGCGGCGCGAGTTCTTCCACGAATTCCGCCCCTTCGGTGCCGGTCAGACAGAGGTCTTCGGCCGAGGCCGTGGCCCGGCGGCGCTGGGCGAGCCACGGGCCGCTGTCGCTGCCGTGGTCGGGCTCGGTGCCGAAACCCACATGCACGACCAGCGCGCCGGCCTCGCGCGCGCCTTCCAGCAGACGCGCGATCCGCGTGACCGCATCCTGCGCCATCGACAGGTCGCGCCCCGCGCCCTCGGCCTTGAAACCGGGGGTGCAGAAATCCTTCTGCATGTCGATGATCAGCATCGCGCAATGGGCCGGGTCTATACGGGATGCCAGATCGGGCAGGATTTCGGGTTCCATCATCAGTCCTTTCAGGTGGCGAATTCGGCGCGGATCGCCGCGCCGTGCTCGTCGATATCGGGCACGTCGCCGAGGGTTGGCGCGGCGCCGTCATGGCGGGCCGGCGGCAGCGGCAGCGCCACCGCGCCCCCCGGCGTCCCCACATCGGCGCGGCGCAGATGCGGATGGCAGGCCAGATCGAGCGCGGTGTTCAGGCTGGCATAGGCGATGCCGGCGGCCTCCAGCCAGCCCACGACCTCGGCGCGCGGCGCGGTGGCGAAGCGCGCATTGATCCGCGCTTCCAGCGCGTCGCGCCGCGCCACCCGGTCTGGCTGCGAGGCGTAATCGGGGTCCGACGCAAGATCCGCATCGTCCATCACCTGCGCGCAGAAGGCGTGCCATTCACGCTCCGACTGGATCGACAGCAGAACCTGCCCGCCGTCGCCGCAGGTGAACACGCCATAGGGCGCGATCGAGGCATGGCGCAGGCCCAGCCGCGGCGGATTTTCGCCATTGCCCTCGGCCTGCAGCAGCGGCACGGCCATCCAGTCGGCCATGGCGTCGAACATCGACACCTCGATATGGCGGCCCTTGCCGCTGACCCCGCGCGCGATCAACGCCTCCAGAATCGCGGCATGGGCATACATTCCGGTGGCGATATCGACGACCGACACGCCCACCCGCGCAGGGCTTTCCGGGCCGCCCGTGACCGAACTGAGGCCCGATTCCGCCTGAATGAGCAGATCATAAGCCTTGCGCTTTTCCATCGGGCCGGGACCATAGCCGGCGATCGCGCAGGAAATCAGCGCGGGGTTCAGCGCAGTCAGTGCATCAGTCCCGAGCCCCAGCCGCGCAAGCGCGCCGGGCGCGAGGTTCTGCACCAGCACGTCGGCCCGGGCCAGCATCCGGTGCATCAGCGCCATGTCGCCCGCATCCTTGAGGTTGAGCGCGATGGATTGCTTGCCCCGGTTCAGCCAGACGAAATAGCTCGACAGGCCCTGCGCCGTGCGGTCGTAGAACCGCGCGAAATCGCCCTCGCTCCGCTCCACCTTGATCACCCGCGCGCCGGCATCGGCCAGACGGGCCGTGCACATGGGCGCGGCCACCGCCTGTTCGACGGAGATCACGGTAAGACCTGTCAGCGCACCGGCCATTTTCGCCCGCCTCAATAGGATTTCGGCATCCCGAGCACATGCTCGCCCAGATACGACAGGATCAGGTTGGTCGAGATCGGCGCCACCTGATACAGCCGGGTCTCGCGGAACTTGCGCTCCACGTCGTATTCCTCGGCAAAGCCGAAGCCGCCGTGGGTCTGCAGGCAGGTGTCGCCGGCCTTCCACGACGCATCGGCGGCCAGCAGCTTGGCCATGTTCGCCTGCGGGCCGCAGGGCTGGCCTGCATCGAACATCGCCGCGGCCCGATAGACCATCAACCGCGCCGCCTGCGCCTGCGCATAGGCCTGCGCGATGGGAAACTGCACTCCCTGGTTCGCGCCGATGGGCTTGCCGAAGACCACCCGCTCGTTGGCATAGGCGGTCGCGGTTTTCGTGAACCAGTCCGCATCACCGATGCATTCGGCCGCGATCAGGATGCGCTCGGCGTTCATACCGTCGAGGATGTAACGAAAGCCCCTGCCCTCTTCGCCGATCAGGTTATCGGCCGGAATCCGCAGGTTGTCGAAATAGACCGAGGTGGTGGCGTGGTTCAGCATCGTGCGGATCGGGGTGATCTCCATCCCGTTGCCGAGCGCCTTTTTCATGTCCACGAGAAAGACCGACATCCCCTCGGACCGCTTGGACACCTGATCGCGCGGGGTGGTGCGCGCCAGCAGGATCATCAGGTCGGAATGCTCCGCGCGGCTGGTCCAGATCTTCTGGCCGTTGATGACATATTCATCGCCCTCGCGCCGCGCCGTCGTGCGCAGCGATGTGGTGTCGGTGCCGGCGGTGGGTTCGGTCACCCCGAAGGCCTGAAGCCGCACCTCGCCCGTGGCGATCCTGGGCAGCCATTCGTTCTTCTGCGCTTCGGTGCCATGGCGCAGCAGCGTGCCCATCGTATACATCTGCGCGTGCAGTGCGCCGGCGTTGCCGCCCTCGGAATGCACGGTTTCGAGAATTCGTGCCGCGACCGACAGGCTGAGCCCGCTGCCGCCATATTCCTCCGGGATCAGGACACCGAGAAAGCCGCCCTCGGTCATCGCCTCGACGAATTCGGTGGGATAGGCGCGCTCGCGGTCGGTCTTGCGCCAGTATTCGCCGGGAAAGCGCGCACAGAGCGCGCGCACCGATTCGACGATCTGGTCGAGCATTTCATCCTCGGCTGAGGTGGCGGCGGGGGCGTTTTGCAACACTGCATCTCCTCGCGTCTCGATTTCGGTCTGACGGCGATTATCCATCCCCGTCTATCCGAGTTCCATTTGATTCTTGCAGAAATCATGGCACTAACAGCTATGCCGATGTGGCATATCGTTGCCGCCGCCACCCCTTGGCCACCCGGCCGCAACAGGAGGATAACGCCCTGGACATACGCACATTGCGCTATTTCCTCAAGGTTGCCGAACTGGGCAGCTTTTCGCGCGCGGCGCTTGATCTGCGCATCGCCCAGCCGGCGCTGTCGCGCCAGATTCGCAAGCTGGAGGAAGAACTCGGGGTGCATCTGCTCAACCGCACCGGCCGCGGGGTGACCCTGACCCGGGCGGGCGAGCTGCTGCAGGACTCCGGCCGCAAGCTTTCCGAGCAATTCGACGCGACCTTTCGCGAGGTGCGCGCCTCGGGCGGGCAGTTGACCGGATCGGCGGTGATCGGCCTGCCGCCCACGGTGGGCCGGGTGCTCACCATCCCGCTCGCCACCCGGATCAAGGAACAATTCCCCGAAATCAAGCTGCAGATCGTGGAAGGCTTCAGCGGGCACCTGCTGGAATGGCTCTACAGCGGACGGATCGATGTGGGCGTGCTTTATGCCGAGCCGAACGTGCCGGTGATGGTGGCCGAGCCGCTGGTGGAGGAAGATCTGATGCTGCTGGCGCAGCCGGCCCTGCTGGAGGCGACGCTCGGGCCGCGATCGGGTGACACGATCTCCATGGACGAGGTCGCGCGATTGCCGCTCGTCGTGCCCAGCGCGCCGCACAGCCTGCGGCTGAGAATCGAACGCACCGCCGCCGAATGCGGGCTGACGCTCGATATCGTGCTGGAGGTGGATGCACTTTTTTCCATGATCGAAACGGTGCGCAAGGGCCTCGGCTTCACGATCCTGCCCAGTTGCGCAGCCCTGCGCGACATCAGGCACGGCGAGATCGTGGCGCTGCGCATCGACCGGCCCGCCATGCGACAGACGCTTTTTGTGGCAACCGCCTCGCAGCGCCCGGCGGCGGTCTCATCCGGAAGGCTCGCGCAGATGGTGCGCGAGTCGGTCTTTGCGCTTGTGGATACGGGGATCTGGCGCCGCATCCCCCAGCATCCGCAGTGACGTGACATATCAGTTATGCCGCGCAGGCAGTGCCGGCGCTCTGGACAGGCGCGCTGCCTGCCCGCCATCCTTGCACATGTCGCCTCGGCGAGGGCGTGGCGCTTCGGGCCACGGCCGGACGCCGGGCCGAAGATGCACGACAACGGGGAGATCAAGCATCATGAAGATGGCAAAAGGACTGGGCGCGGCCTCCATCGCGCTGATCATGGGCGCGGGTATGGCCAGCGCACAGGAAGTGACGCTCTCGGCGGTCTATTCGCTGCCGCCCACCAACGACCTGTTCCGCAGCTACACCGACTTTGTTGCGGACGTTAACGCCAACGGCGAGGGTATTCTGCAGATCGACCTGCGCGGCGGGGTCGAGGCGATTCCGCGCAACGAACAGCTCAGCGCCACATCGCTGGGCATCATCGACATCTACATGGGGCCGGCGGGCTATTATCAGGGCCAGTTGCCCGAGCTTGCGGTGATCGACGCCGCCTCCGTCCGCGCCGACAAGATGCGCGAGGCCGGGGTGCATGACGCGCTCGACGAGGTGATGCGCGAGCGGATGGGCATTTCGCTGCTGGGGCTGATGGGCACCGGCTATGCCTTTCAGTTCTACACGATCGGCAAGCCGCCGATTGCGGAAGACGGCGATATCGATTTCTCGGGCATGCGCATCCGGGGCGGCCCCAGCTATGACGCGATGTTCAGCAACCTCGACATCATCCGCGTCGATATTCCGGCGGGCGACATCTACACCGCGCTGGAGCGCAGCGTCGTTGACGGGATCGGCTTTACCACCATCGGCGTGAGTTCCGCAGGCTGGCAGGATTTCCTGCGCTACCGGATCTTTCCCACCTGGCGTCAGGGCAACACGATCATCGCCATGAACGCCGACGCCCGCGACCGTCTGACGCCGGAGCAGGAGGCGTTCCTGGTGGAAATGATGATGAAGCACGAGCTTCTCGCCTATGACATGGCCAAGGATCTGGAGGCAGTCGATACCGAAGCGCTCGC
>SKUV01000417.1 GCA_007129775.1 Paracoccaceae bacterium
CATCAACTCGTTGAGTTGCGACAACGAGCCGAGATGGGCGTAGATCAGCATCAGCATGTCGCTGCGAAACAGCTCGACCACGACCGAATCTTCCAGCGCGCGCAGGCGCTCCGCGCTGACCCGCTGAAAGCCCGAAAGCGTTCGCGCACTGCCGTCGGGCAGTGTGATCTGGGCCGTCGCCGGCTCCAGCAGCTTCAGTTCCAGAAGCTTCTCGACCAGCCGCCGCGTGAGGTTGTGCTGGGCCTGATAATCGGTGGTGAACTGCAGCACGCTGTTGAGGTATTGCGTGCGCTCGCCGGCGCTGTCGAACAGCCGCTCGCCGCGCCCGTCGGTGTTCACCCCTTCATAGGCGGTGTCGAGACAAAGTGTCAGCGTCTCGCCGTTTTCGCCGGTGGTGGCGAAAACGAAGGGATAGCGGCGCAGGAAGGCCGGGACATAGGCGGCGTCCCACTTGCCCTCGTCGGTGAGAAAGAGGTTCTCGCCTTCCTTCAGCCCCAGCACGATCGCCGGCGCGATCGCCTCGCCCTCGCCGGCGAAAACGATGGGAAACTCCGCGCCCGCCTTGTCGAATTCCGCGGCGACGATGGGCACGGAATTGATGCCCGCGGCGAATGAATAACTGTCGCCGGTCTTGACCGAGGTTTCGCCATGGGCCTCGACCGAAATCGGCACCGCATTTTCGTAAATCATAAGTTGTTTCGTCATGTCCCTCTCCTGTCGGGGTGGCATGCCCGCGCAGCCGTCGTGATATTCCGACCTCCGGGCCGCGAGGTCAATGAAATCCCTCGCACCGAGCCGATTACCGAAGCGATTACAGAATTGCTTCTTGTGCTCTCCGGGCCGGATTCCCGTTCGCGGTCGGGGCGCGTTGCCCTGTGCCGGGCCCGGGTGCTCGCGATACGCAGCCCGACGGCGCGGCACTCGGCGGTGCGGCCGTATCATGGCGTTCTCTGATACGGGGCGTCCGGTGCAGCTTGACAGGGGGCCGTGCGCGGCAATAGCCGCGCGGCCGCGCATTGCACAGGCGCGGTCAGCCCCGTGCTGCGGTCCGGCGGCGCAGTCGGGCGGTCAGATCTGTTTTTCGGGCATATGCACCACAAGGCCGTCCAGCGCATCGCTGACCTTGAGCTGGCAGGTCAGCCGAGAGCGCGCGGGGTCGGGCTCATGGGCGAAGTCGAGCATGTCTTCTTCCATGGGTTCCCGCGCCGGCAGACGGTCGACCCAGTCGGGCGCGACATAGACATGGCAGGTGGAACAGGCGCAGGCACCGCCGCAATCGGCCTCGATGCCCGGAATGCCGTTGTCGCGGGCGCCCTCCATCACGGTCATCCCGTCGGCGACCTCGACCACATGCTCGGTGCCGCCCCATTCGACATAGGTTATCTTCGCCATAGTGCTTGTCCCGTCTTCCGCTTGCCTTGGTCGTCGGCTCACGACATAGGCGAGCCGGCGGGGATTGGCCAGAGGCAGATGCGCACCGGCTGGCGCAATCGCCCGCAGGCCGGCCAGGGCGGGCGGAGCGGGGCACGATCACGCAGCCGGCGGTGCAGAAGGCAAGGCCGCGCGCAAGGGCGTTCCTGGCCCGCCCGGTGCGGAGCGCCGGCGGGTCATTGGCCGGCATCCCGGCGCCATGCATCAAGCGCCGGATTCGGCGCCTCTGCCAGACGCCTGGGCTGGGCGTCCTTTGCCCCCGCCCCCGGTTTCACAGACGGCTCCGAGCCCGCCCCGGCCGCCGCCGCACCGGGCGCGCGTGGCTTGCCCACCCGCAGGTAATGGGCCTCGCGCGCCCCGAAATAGAACGAGACCACCGCCCCCATCAGCCACCACAGCGGCTCGGGCACCTCGGCAAGCCCGCGCATCCGCAGGGTGAACGCGGCCGGATCGATCATGGCGAAAGCGAACAGCCCGAGCGATCCCAGCGCAAGGATCGGACGGGGCAGGCGGTTGAGGCCATTGACGAAACGGTCGAAACGGCCCTCGCGGCGATGGGCGAATTCCGCGCCATGGGTTTCATGGGCGATGCGAAAGGCCTCGTGCCCGAGTTCGAGCCGGCGGGTGGCATTGGGCACGAAGACCTCGGCCACCCCCCGCACCGCGCTGCCCGCAGCCCGCGCACCGCGGCCGGACCCGAAAAGGCGGCCCAGCATCACGACCACCCCGCTGTGCGCGCGCGGTGCTCGGCCTCGCTCAGATGATAGCGCGGCGTGATGAATTCCTCGGCACGGGTGATCCAGCCGCCCTTGCCTCCGTCGCGGCGGCGGACGTATTTGCGGCTGGCAGGACGCCGGTCGGCGAGCGCGTAGTAATAGTTGCGCCGCGCGATCCCGTAGGCATCGACCAGATGATCCGGGGCGATGTCCTGCGCGATCTGCGCGGCGCGGATGGTCTGCGGCCCGATCACACCATCGACGGCGATGTCATGGCCCATGTCGCGCAAGAGACGCTGCAGAATGCGGATGGCGTTGCTGCCGGCATTCACCTGCATGTCGAAGACCGAGGGGTGGAGCTTTGCCGGCAGGGCGTGGATTCCGGGGCGGTGGAAATAATGCTCGACGAAGATATCCACGGCCTGCGCAGGGGTCAGGGCGCGCACATCCTGCGTGTCGATCCGGCCGTCCCCGGTCAGGTCGAGCCCGAGCCGGCGCAGCGTGTGGATCGTCACGCCGTAATTCGTGGCACCGCCCGGATCGTCGGGATCGTTCACGAAACCACCTTCGCGCTGCACGATCTGCCGTGCGATGTCGTGGACGGATGTCATGGCAGCTCTCCCGCTCGACCGTTGGATATGCGGCGAGAGCCTGCGTGCACGGGGTTAAGGGGCCCCTGCGGCTGCGCGCGGCAGCATCACCTGACGGAAAGCCCGATAATGGGGAGGGTGCGGCCTCGGGGGGCATCGAGCCCCCGCTCGGCCGCGCGCGCCGGATGGCGCGCCGCCGCGGGGTGCCCCCGAGGCCCGGAATAACGGGCCTGCCGCCTTTGCGGGCTGCCAGCGCAAAGGCTCCGCGTCGGGAGAGGCCGTCAGCTGTCAGCCCGGAACCGTGCGGAGGGGAAGGG
>SKUV01000388.1 GCA_007129775.1 Paracoccaceae bacterium
CGAGGTCCATCATCCGCTTGATGTTCATCTGCACCTCGCGGCGCAGGTCGCCCTCGACGGTCACATTCGCGTCGATGAATTCGCGGATCGCGAGAACCTCGGCGTCCGACAATTCGTTGACGCGACGGGTCGGGTCAATGTTGACGGCGTCGCAGATGGTCTTGGCGACCGAAGATCCGATGCCGTGGATATAGGTCAAGGCGATGGGAACGCGCTTGCCCGTGGGGATGTTTACGCCAGCAATACGTGCCACGCGGGGGGTATCCTTTCGTTGCGGTTCCGTGATGCCAGAACCTTTTTTCACAACGCGCGCCAGCGTGGCGCTGCGCTCGGGGCGGGTGCGGCACACGGCCGAGGGGCGCGCGTGCCGATTCGACACTTCGTCCGTCTGTCAAGACGATTCTGGTGCGAGATCGGGGTGCTAGGGGCTTTTGCCCCCGGCGTCAAGGGTCAACCCGCAGCTTCGAGCACGCCGCTGATCGCGGTCTCCACGTCGCTGACCGGGGCCAGCCCGTTGACCACATGCAGACTGCCCTTGGCATGGTAATAGCCAAGCAGCGGCGAGGTCTTCTTGTAGTATTCCATCAACCGCTGGCGCAGGCTTTCGGCGTTGTCGTCGGGGCGGCGGCGCAGGTCGGTGGAGCCGCAGGCGTCGCAGACGCCCTCTACCTTCGTCGGGCGGGTCTTGTCGTGCCAGACCTCGCCGCAATTGCCACAGGTGAAACGGCCCGAGACGCGGTCTACCAGCACCTCGTCTTCGACCCGCATTTCGATCACGGCATCGATGGCCTGCCCCTTCGCCGCCAACAGATCGGCCAGCGCATCGGCCTGCGCGAGCGTGCGGGGAAAGCCGTCGAAGATGAAGCCACCTTCGGAGCCGCTGTCGAGTTTCTCGGCAATCAGTCCGATCACAATCTCGTCGGTGACCAGTTCGCCCCGGTCCATCACCGCGGCCACGCGCTGGCCCATCTCGGTGCCCGAGGACCTCGCCTCGCGCAGCATGTCGCCGGTGGACAATTGCTGCATCTTGCGCTTTTCCACCAGCAGGCGTGCCTGCGTTCCTTTTCCGGCACCCGGGGCGCCCAACAGTATCAGGTTCATCGACGCGAGGGCCCCTTCTTCGGGCCGCTGCCCCGTTTCTTGCCGCGCAGTTGCGACCTTTCCAGAAGGCCCTCGTATTGATGCGCCAGAAGATGCGACTGCACCTGATTGATCGTGTCCATCGTCACCGCCACCACGATCAGCACCGATGTGCCGCCGAAATAGAACGGGATCGCCAGTTGACCGCGCAGGATCTCGGGCAGCAGACAGACCGCCGCCAGATAGATCGCGCCCACGGTCACGATGCGGTTGACGACATATTCGAGGTATTCCTCCGTCCGCTTGCCGGGGCGGATTCCGGGGATGAAGCCGTTCTGGTTCTTCAGGTTCTCGGCCACGTCGTCGATCTTGAACGACACGTTGAACGTGTAGAAGAAGGTGAAGAAGACGATCATCGCCGTGAAGAACAGCAGATAGAGCGGCTGCCCCGGCCCGAAATAGGCCAGAACGGTGGACATCACCGGTCCGGTCTGCGCTCCGGAGAATGTCGACACGGTCACCGGCAACAGTAGCAGCGAGGAAGCGAAGATCGCAGGGATCACCCCCGCGGGGTTGACCTTGATCGGCAGATGGCTCGCGCCGCCGTCATAGACCTTCATGCCCACCTGACGGCGCGGATACTGGATGGTGATCTTGCGCAGGGCGCGCTCCATGAACACCACGAAGCCGATCACCAGCACGACCATGATCAGGACACCGATGATCACCGCCGGCGACAGCGCGCCCGACCGGCCCTGGCTGAAGAACTGCGCCAGTGCGGCCGGGATCTCGGCGATGATGCCGACGAAGATGATCAGCGAAATACCGTTGCCGATCCCGCGCGCGGTGATCTGTTCGCCCAGCCACATCAGGAACATCGTGCCGCCCACAAGGGTGATCACGCAGGAAATACGGAAGAACCAGCCCGGATCGGTCACCAGATCGCCGGCCTCCAGACTGACGGCCAGCCCATAGGCCTGAAACGTCGCCAGAAACACCGTTCCATAACGGGTATACTGGTTGATCTTCTTGCGCCCGGTCTCGCCCTCTTTCTTCAACTGCGCGAGCGAAGGCACCATGGCCGTCATCAGCTGCACGATGATCGCGGCCGAGATATAGGGCATGATGCCCAGCGCGAAGATGCCCATCCGGCTGATCGCGCCGCCGGTGAACATGTTCAGCATCCCGCCGATGCCGGTGGCGGCGTCGTCCATGAACTCGCGCAGTGCGATACCGTCAATGCCGGGAACGGGAATGTAGGTGCCGATGCGGTAGACGATCAGCAAGCCGAGCGCGAAGAAAATGCGCCGCCGCAGATCGGTTGCCTTGACCAGCGCGGCCCAGCTCGTGTTGGCCGCCATTTGCTCCGCTGCTGATGCCATACCTGTCTCTTTCAGTCACAGCGCCGCCGGACCGGTTTCCGGTCGGCGGCGCAGGAAAACCATGGGCGCAGATGTAAGGGGCCTTGGCCCCGCCCACAACCTCTTATTCGGTCGCAGCCGCCTCCGCCGGGGCCGGGGTGGCAACCGTCAGGCTGCCGCCGGCCTTCGCCACCGCCTCGACCGCCGAGGCCGAGGCGCCGGTGACCTGCATATCGACCTTGGCGGTGATCTCGCCCTTGCCGAGCACGCGCACGCCGTCACGCTTGCGGCGCAGCAGGCCCGAGGCGACCAGCACATCCTCGGTGATCGGCGCGGCGGCGTCGATCTTGCCGGCGTCGATGAACTTCTGGATCAGGCCGAGGTTGGTGACCGCATATTCCTTGCGGTTCGGCTTGTTGAAGCCGCGCTTGGGTAGCCGCTGGTAAAGCGGCATCTGCCCGCCCTCATAGGCGTTGATCGCCACGCCCGAGCGCGATTTCTGGCCCTTGATGCCGCGGCCCGCGGTCTTGCCCTTGCCCGAGCCCGGGCCCCGACCGACGCGCATACGCTTTTTCGTGGCGCCCGCGTTGTCGCGAAGTTCGTTCA
>SKUV01000111.1 GCA_007129775.1 Paracoccaceae bacterium
CCAGGTGCAACTGGCCGAAACCCTCGGCGTGCAGCAGGCCACCGTCGCGAAATACGAACGCCAGAGCGACCTCCTGCTCTCGACCCTGACGAGCTACGTGCGTGCGATGGGCGGGGAGCTCAAGCTGATGGTCGAGTTCCCCGGTAAGGCGCCGGTCGCGCTTGAGGGGCTGGGCGAGACGGAGGAGGCTAGACGTGTGAAGCGGGCAAATACACAAGTCATTGGTCGGGCCAATGCGCGCAGTTAGTCAGTAAGAACCGGAGGACTTCAGTGAGACCGATCTGCGATCGTCGCTTGAGCTACCTGAGGGCTCCGCGCACGGCGCGCTTGCCCAAGCCCAAAACGACAACTATCAACCCCAGGGACTCTCGTTATGAATGAGGGACGAACGGGGGGCAGGTCAGTATCAAACTGACTGAAATCGACCTTTTGCAAGCCATTGCAAACGCAGACAAACGCTCGATCCGGTTCTTTCAGCGGCCTGTTATCCCTGCCCGGAGGCGCCGAGCCGGGCCGCGCGTCCGCCCCGCCGACGCGCCAGCAACGGCGCACGGGCCGGCAGTTCGGCCATCACCGCGCGCCGCGCCTCGGGCGTCATGCGGCCCCAGTCGGTGATTTCGTCGATCGATCGCAGGCAGCCCGTGCAGAGGCGCGTTTCGGGATGGATCACGCAGACCTTGATGCAGGGGCTGTCGATCTCGTCGCGTTTCCAGATGTCGTCGCTCACCCTGCGGCCTTTCGAAGATGCCCGATCCGGTCGAGCGCGCCTTGCAATATATACCCCGCGGCCACATGGTCGATGACCTCGGCGCGCCTTTTTCGCGATGTGTCGGCCTCCAGAAGCGCGCGCTCGGCCGCCACGGTCGAGAGCCGCTCGTCCCAGAAGCCGATGGGCAGGTCGGTCAGCGCGGCAAGGTTGCGCGCAAAGGCACGGGTGGACTGGGCGCGCGGGCCCTCGCTGCCGTCCATGTTGCGCGGCAGGCCCAGCACGAACCCGGCCAGATCGCGCGCCCCGGCGATATCGAGCAGGGCCGCCGCATCATCGCGGAACCGGCCGCGCCGCAGGGTCTGCAGCGGCGTGGCGACCGACAGCATCCGGTCCGACACCGCCACGCCGATGGTCTTGGTGCCCAGATCAAGCGCGGCGATGCCCCGCCCCGGATGCAGGGCGGCCGCGAAATCCTCTATCGCGGCGTGAACCGCCACTATTCGGCCGCGCCCGGCGCCGGCGCCGGTGCCACAACGCCCGCGGCCTCGGCCGCTTCCCGCACGACGGCCAGCGCGTCGGGCCGGTCGGCAAAGACCATCTGCGCCTCGGTCCAGATCGCGCGGGCATCCTCGAAGGCGCCCATCACGCCATAGGCGGCGATAAGGCGGCCCCAGTCGGCCGCGCTGCCGCCCTCTGTGGCCAGCCGGTTCGATAGCTGCGCGACCATGCCCTCGATCATCTCCGTCCGCGCCTCGGGCTCCAGTTCCATCGCGGCGGCGATATCGGCCTCGGTCGGGCCGCGCGGCGCACCCTCGGGCGGCAGGGTGAACTGAACGCCCGCGCGCATGGCCATCTGTTCGATCTGGCCGCGGATCGGCGCCACCCAGGGATCGTCGGGCGCGCTGTCCTGCAACACCTGCCGCCAGAGTTGAAAGGCCAGATCGGCGCGGTCGTTCTGGCCGAACATCATGCCGTAGAAATAGCGTGCCATCGGGTTCGTCGGATCGCGCCGCAGCACAAGCTCCAGCGCCTGTTCCGCCTCGGGCGAGACATAGCCCCAGGCCGCATTGATCATCAGATCGGCCTTGAGCAGGTATTCCTCGGGCTCGGCGTCGTTGCCCAGAAGCTCGATCACCCGCGCCTGCGCCCGGTGGGCGGCGTCGAAATTGCCCAGCCGCCCTTCGGACATGACCAGCAGGCGGTGCCCTTCGAGATCATCGGGGCGCTCTTCGGCAAGTATCTGGCGCAGCCGCTCCACGAGGGCCAGTTCGTCAGGGGTGGCATCGGGGGGATGGCGGCCGCCGTCCATCGTCTCGCGCGCGCGGATCTCGGCCTCGGCGGCGGCCTGGGCGGGCCGGGTGGCCCGCGCCTCGGCCGCCATCTCCAGACGCTGGGCAAGGGGCATGTCCGGATAGCCCGGCGCGCCCCAGTCCAGATAGATCGCGATGCTGCCCGCCAGCGTCAGCGCCACAAGGCCGAAGCCCGCCACGCGCCCCGCCCGCGGCGACAGCCCCGCATCGGGCCGCGCGCCAGCCGCGCGCGCCCGGTCCACATCGAGAATGCGGCGCGAGATCTCGGTGCGCAGCCGGTCGGCATCGTCAGCCCCGATCACGCCGCGCGCCAGATCCTTGTCCACCTCGCGCAACTGGTCGCGATAGACGCGCAGGTCGGCCTCGGTATCGTCACCGGGCGCGCGCCCGCGCACAAGCCCCAGCACCAGTAGCGCGCCCACGACCAGCGTGATCAAACCCGCCGCGATCCAGAATTCCGTCATCGTCCTCACCCTTGTAGCGCCACGGATGTAACCTGTCCGGGCGGCGGGAAAAAGGGGCAGCCGGCACACGCGGCGTCACAACGCAGCCAACGGGTGCGGCAAAGCGCCCGGGGCGATGTCGTTTTCGGCCCCCATTGTGCCGCGCCGGGCAGGGGGCTAAAGCTGTGGCAGCGCCTAGAAGATCGGGCGCGACGCTCCCGCCCGACGCCGCCCCCGCCGGCGCGGCCACGGATTGCAGCGCCGAGCGCACCGCAGGAACGCCAGACCGGAAAGACCGCCCGCCCATGTCCGCAGACCCGCCCGCCCCGCAGCCAGCGCCCGACCCCGCCGCACCGGCACCGAAAGGCAAGCGTTACTCGGTCTTCGCCCTCGTCCGCGAGGCGCTGCGCGGCCATACCGGCTGGTCGCGCGCATGGGCCAGCCCCGAACCGCGCGCCCGCTATGACGTGGTGATCGTGGGCGCGGGCGGGCACGGGCTGGCAACCGCCTATTACCTCGGCAAGAACCACGGCATCACCAATGTGGCGGTGCTGGAAAAGGGCTGGCTCGGCGGCGGCA
>SKUV01000102.1 GCA_007129775.1 Paracoccaceae bacterium
GATCCTGATCGGACAGGGCCTCCCAGGTGTCCAGGTTCACATAGAGCGCCTGGTTGGTGGAGGGCTGGTGCCAGCCGGGCATGTAGTAGTATTGCGCCACCTGATAGAAGCCGAGCTGCTCGTCCGCCGAGGGCAGCGAGAATTCGGCGCCATCGATCGCACCGGTCTCCAGCGCCTGATAGATCTCGCCGCCGGGGATTACCGTCACCGACTTGCCCAGTTCCGACATGATCTCGCCGCCCAGACCGGCGGCGCGGAAGCGCAGGCCGTCCAGATCCTCGACCGATTCCAGCTCGAACCGGAACCAGCCGGCGCCCTCGGGGCTGATCGTGCCGCAGGGGATCATGTGGATGTTGAAAGGCTCATAGGCCTTGGACATCAATTCGCGGCCGCCGTGGAAATACATCCACGCCAGATATTCCGCCGATTCAAGGCCGAAGGGCAGCGCGCCGTAAAGCGCCGCCGAGGGCAGCGTGCCCAGTTCGTAACCCATCCACGAATAGCCCGCGTCGATGGAGCCGTCGCCGGCGGATTCGAAGATACCGAATGCGGGGATGACGGTGCCCGGCTCGGCCACGCGCAGGTCGATCCGGCCATCGGTGGCGGCCCGCAACTGGTCGGCCATCCACGGCATCGCGTCCGCAAGGCCCGCAAGCGTGCTCGGAAAGCCCATCGGCACTTGCCAGCGGATACGATCCTGCGCATCGGCGCTGGTGGTCGCGCCGACGGTCGCCATCGCAGCGACAACAGCGGCGCCTGTCATCAGGCGCAGTCTGGACGTCTTCATCTGTAACCTCCCAAGTTACTATGTTCGTTCTTTTTTCGTGATGATCCGGGCCGCTTGCGCAACTCCGGCCACCAAGGCGTGATGCGAGTTGTCGCAGCCACGCGCAGTGTGGATAGGAAGAATGCCATGTCCTGTCAACGCGAGATGCCGGCGAGCGGGAAAGATTCTTGCGCGATTATGATTTTCAGCGCAGCAACGTGCTGTGATATCCCTGTCGTGCGCAGCAAGATGGCGCGCGCGGCGCGCCGGAGGGGCGCAAGAATAGCCTGGGGGTGGGCGATCCGCGGTCTTGCGGCGGTGGCGGATCGGCCGGCCGGGCGGCGGCGGTCTCGGAATCGCGCGCTCTTCGCCTATATCTGCTATGATGCGGTGGCTGCGCATGTCTTTGCGGCGGCCCGATGAAAGAGCCTGGCGCGGGGGTGCAGGCAATTGCAGCTTGTCGCTGCGGTCTGCTGAAACCGGCGCGTGACCTGCGCTGGCCCGCCCCGGGCAGCGCCAAGGGAAATCCGGAGGAGCGAGGTTCGCAGCGCGATGCTTAGTCTGAAACGGAACGGATGGCGGCAGATCGGGCGGCTGGGATGGCTGTTCGCGCTGGTGCTGGGGTTGTTCGGGCTGGCCCTGCCGGCTCAGGAAAACGGGAGCGCCGGGCAGGCGGTCGTGCTCAAGCTCGATGGCGCGGTCAGCCCGGCCACGGCCGATTACCTGATCCGCGGAATCGAGCAGGCGGCGGATGACGGCGCGCGCCTGATCATCCTGCAGATGGACACGCCCGGCGGGCTCGTCACCTCGACCCGCGACATCAACCGTGCGATCCTGAATTCGCCGGTGCCCGTGGCCACGTTCGTTGCGCCCTCGGGGGCGCGGGCGGCCAGCGCCGGCACCTTCATCCTGTACGCGAGCCATCTGGCGGTGATGGCGCCCGGCACCTCGGTCGGAGCCGCGACGCCGGTCAGCCTCGGCGGCGGCGGCGGCGGCGGCCTGCCGTTTCAGGACGACCCCGCCGCCGATGACGAGGATGCGAACGGCGAGGAGGGCGGGAGCCGCGAGGGCGGTTCGCAGGCGCCGCGCGATGCGGGCATGGCCAAGGCTCTCAACGATGCGATTTCGCAGATCCGCGCGCTGGCCGAGATCCACGGCCGCAACGCCGACTGGGCCGAAAGCGCCGTGCGTGACGCTGCCACGCTGACCGCCAGTGCAGCGGTGGAGGAAAACGTGGCCGATTTCACCGCCCGTAACCTGACCGAGCTGTTGGACCTTGCCCATGGCCGCACCGTGCAACTGGACGGCGAAGACCATGTGCTCGACACCGAAAACCTGAGCCTCGTGACGCTCGAACCGGATTGGCGCACACAAATCCTCTCGGTCATCGCAGATCCGAACGTGGCATTGTTTCTGATGGTGATCGGCTTCTATGGCATCGTTTTCGAACTGCTCAACCCCGGTGCGCTGGTGCCCGGCACCATCGGCGGGATCAGCATGATCATGGGGCTGTTCGCGCTTTCGGTGCTGCCGTTCAACTATGCCGGGCTGGCGCTGATCGGGCTGGGCCTTGCCCTTATCGTGGCCGAGGCCTTCAGCCCGTCTTTCGGGATACTGGGGATCGGTGGCACTGTCGCAATCGTGGCCGGAGGGCTGTTCATGTTCGATTCCGAGGTTCCGGGGCTGGAGCCCTCGATCCCTGCACTGGCCGCGATTGCGGTCGCGTCGCTGGCCTTTTCGCTGCTGGTGGCCCGGCTGGGCTATCGCGTGCACAAGCGCCGCGTGACGACCGGCGATTCCGATCTGATCGGGGCGCAGGCGAAGGTTCAGGATTGGGACGAGACGAAAGGCCATGTCTTCGTGCATGGCGAGCGGTGGAACGCCCGCGCGGATCGGGCGTTCGAGGCCGGAGAAATGGTTGTCGTGACCGGCAAGACCGGCCTGACCCTGCAGGTCGCACGGCAATCCGATACTGCCACCGGCGCGGCCGGCGACGCCTGAGCGCGCGCGGCCTGCGCCCGATAGGAGAAACGCAATGGACATATTCTCGATTTTCGCCGACCTCGGCTTCGTCATCGTGCTGCTGGTTCTGGTGCTGCTCTTTCTGGCATCGGCCATCAAGGTGCTGCGCGAATACGAACGTGCCGTGGTCTTCACGCTGGGCCGCTTTTCCGGGATCAAGGGCCCGGGGCTGATTCTGGTGATCCCGGTCATCCAGCAGGTCGTGCGGGTGGATCTGCGCGTGCGCGTGCTCGATGTGCCCAGCCAGGACGTGATCAGCCAGGACAACGTGTCGGTTCGCGTGAACGCGGTGATCTATTTCCGTGTGGTCGATCCGGAAAAGGCCACCATTCAGGTCGAGAACTTCATGCAGGCCACGTCGGAATTGTCACAGACGACGCTGCGCTCGGTCCTCGGCAAGCATGATCTGGACGAGATGCTGTCGGAGCGCGAAAAGCTCAACAACGACATTCAGGACATTCTCGATGCGCAATCCGACACCTGGGGCATCAAGGTTGCCAATGTGGAGATCAAGCATGTGGACATCAACGAGTCGATGATCCGCGCCATCGCCCGGCAGGCCGAGGCCGAACGCGAGCGCCGTGCCAAGGTCATCAACGCCGAAGGCGAGCAGCAGGCCGCGGCCAAGTTGCTGGAGGCCGCGCAAATCCTCAGCGCCGATCCGGGCGCGATGCAGCTGCGCTATCTGTCCACGCTGACGACCATCGGGGCGGAGAAGAATTCCACCATCGTCTTTCCCTTCCCGACCGAACTGAGCGGCCTGATCCAGAACCTCGCACCGGCGAAGGACCAGTCGCGCGGCTGAGGCGACCCGGCGCGCGCGCCGCCGCCATCGCAGAGGTGGCGCGCGCCAGATTCCGCGCTTTCTGACCGCGCCGGTCCCGCGCCGGCCAACTAAACCTTGATCGGCCGGCCGGATCACGCAATCCTGCGTGCGGTTTGGGCCCCGGACGGGGCGCGCGCAGCGGCGGGGTGTGCTGGACGTGTTGCAAGGATCGGACTAACCGGCGCGCCCGCCGGTCATCGAAATCCGCGAACTGCACAAGGCCTATGGCCTGCTGGAGGTGCTGCGCGGCGTCAGCATCACCGCCCGGCGCGGCAACGTGGTGTCGCTCATCGGCTCGTCGGGGTCGGGCAAGTCCACCCTGCTGCGCTGCTGCAACCTTCTGGAAGACAGCCAGCAGGGCGAGATCCTGTTCAACGGAGAGCCCGTGCGCTGGCGCGGCGCCGGCGCGGCGCGCCAGCCCGCCGACCGCGCACAGGTGACGCGCATCCGCACCAATCTCGCGATGGTATTCCAGAGCTTCAACCTCTGGGCGCACATGACCGTTTTGCAGAATGTCATGGAGGCGCCGCTCTACGTGCTGCGGCAGGACCGCGCCGAGGTCGAGACCCGCGCGCGCGAATTGCTCGACAAGGTGGGGATCGGCGACAAGGCCGATGTCTATCCGGCGCAGATGTCGGGTGGCCAGCAACAGCGCGCGGCGATCGCGCGCGCGCTGTGCATGCAGCCCGAGGCGCTGTTGTTCGACGAGCCCACCTCGGCGCTCGATCCGGAACTGGAGCAGGAGGTCGTGCGGGTCATCAAGGCGCTGGCCGAAGAGGGGCGCACGATGCTGATCGTCACCCACGACATGCGCCTTGCGGCCGATGTGTCCGATCATGTCGTCTTTCTGCACAATGGCCGGATCGAGGAAGAGGGCCCGCCGGAACAGGTGTTCAGGGCGCCGCAAAGCGCGCGTCTTAAGCAATTCCTCAGCCATTCGCAGGCGGCCTGAGGCAAGAATAGCATCGTCAACACGGGAGAGAATGATGAGAAAGACCCCAATCACACTGGCAGCCGCAATCGCCCTGATGGCGTCGGGTGCGATGGCGCAGGATGTGGTGCGCATCGGCACCGAGGGCGCCTACCCTCCGTGGAACTTCATCAACGACAACAACGAGATCGTCGGCTTCGAGATCGACCTCGGCAACGAGATCTGCGAGCGTGCCGGGCTGACCTGCGAATGGGTCATCAACGACTGGGACACGATCATTCCGAACCTCGTCGCGGGCAACTATGATGTGATCATGGCCGGGATGAGCATCACCGAAGCGCGCAGCGAGTTGATCTCGTTCACCGCAAACTACCTGCCGCCCGATCCCTCGGCCTATATGGCGCTGGCCGGGACGGATGAATCGGTGATCGACTCGGGCGTGATCGCGGTGCAGTCGAACACGGTGCAGGCCGGGCTTGTGGCCGATGGCACCGCGACGGGGCTGGAATTCCCGACACCCGACGAGACCATCTCGGCCGTGCGCAACGGCGAGGCCGATGCGGTGCTGGCCGACAAGAACTTCCTCGCCGCCTATGTCGAGGATTCGGGGGGCGAACTGGTCTTCATCGGCGACGATTTCTACCCCGGCTCGGGCACCGGCGCCGGCATCCGCCAATCCGACAACGAATTGCGCGAAACCTTCACCGCGATCATCATGGAGATGCGCGAGGACGGCTCGATCAACGAATTGATCGAGCAGTGGTTCGGCGAAGGCATAACGAAATTCTGATCCGCTTCTGATGCAGGCCCCGCCATCGCGGGGCCTGCCGCCCAGTGTCCGGGGCCCGCGCCATGTTCGCCTTTTGCACCGATCCGGCCAGCCTGCCGCAATGGCAGTGGTTCGCCTGTTATCTGACGACAGCGACCCATTTCGCATTCTACCGGTCGTTCCTGATGGTGATGCTGCTGCTGGCGATTACGGCGCCGGTCGCGCTGGCCATGGGCCTTGTCGGCGCGCTCGCCGTGCGCTCGCGCATCTGGCCGGTGTCGTGGCTGGGCAAGGGTTATGTCAACATCGTGCGGGGCGTGCCCGATATCGTCTTTTTCATGTTCGTGCCGATCGCGCTGGGGCAGGGGATCGAGTGGGTCTTTCACCATATCCAGTGCCCCGACTGGGATCAGCCGATCCGGCAGGGCAATGATTTCATCGTCTGCCGCGAGGCCAAGGTGCCGCCCGTGGGCGCGCCGGCATGGGTGCGCAACGTCTATGCCTTCGCCATGGCGGTGGTCGCCTTTTCGCTGGTCTTCGGCGCCTTTGCGGCCAACACGCTGCACGGCGCGATGCAGGCCGTGCCCAGGGCCCAGATCGAGACCGCCGAAGCCTACGGCATGACCCGCGGGCAGGCATTCCGCCGCATCATCATGCCGCAGATGTGGGTCTATGCGCTGCCGGGCCTGTCGAACATCTGGCAGATCCTGATCAAGGCGACGCCGCTTCTGTTCCTGCTGGGCCTGCAGGATGCCGTCTATTGGGCGCGCGAACTGGGCGGGCAGAAAACCTCGCTCTATACCTATCCGCATCCCGACTGGCGGGTGTGGTATTTCCTCGTGTTGTTGTGTTTCTACCTGCTGCTCACATGGGGGTCCGAGCGGGTTTTCGGCCGGATCAACGCGCGCCTGTCGCGCGGGCAGGCCACCGCCGCCGGCGAACGCATGCGCAGGGCGGCAGGATGAGCGGCAAGCCCCTCCCCGCGCCCTGCTGCCGCGCCCGTGCCCGGGGGCAGCCATGAGAACCTGTGTCGAAAGCTTCGAGGCCTATATCCTGCGCGCGCTCGGGCGCGACCATGGCGCGACCCTGCTGCCGCGCGGGCTCGACATCACCTTTTGCGATCAGGCCTTCCTGATCGCGAGCGGGCTGATCTGGAACGTCTATCTGGCCGGTCTTGCCATCGCCATCGGCTTCGGGCTCGCGGTCGCCGTGGCGGTGGGCAAGTTCAGCGACAACCCCTTGATCAGCAGGCCCGCCGCGGCTTTCATCTTCGTCTTTCGCGGCTCGCCGCTGTTCATCCAGTTCTTCTTTTTCTACTCGGCTTTCGTCTTGCTGCCCCGGCAGGGCATCGAAATCCCTCTGGGGTTCGTCACGCTGACCGCCAACACCTCGGCGCTGACCACGGCGCAGGTGGGCGGGCTGCTGGTTCTGGTGCTCAACACCACGGCCTATTCGGCCGAATTGTTCTACGGGGCGTTACGCACCATCCCGCGCGGCGATCTGGAGGCCGCGGACGCCTATGGCATGTCGGGGCTGACGAAGTTTCGCCGGGTGATCTTTCCTTCCATGCTGCGGCTGGCATGGCCGAGCTATACCAACGAGGCGATCTTTCTGACCCATTCGACGACGCTTGTGTTCCTGTCGGCCTTCCCCGCGCGCCAGCAATCGGGCGAGGCGTTCTATTATGCGCGCTATTTCGTCGATCAGACCTTCAACCCCTTCGTCGCCTATCCGCTGGTGGCGGCGTATTTCGTTCTGCTCACGCTGTTCATCGTGGGGCTGTTCGGGCTGATGAACCGCCATCTGAACCGCCATTTGCCGCGCGAGCGGCGCCGGCGCATCCGTTTTCGCCCGCAATACATCCGCTGACGGTCCGCGAGGGCGGTTCACCGCGGGGCCAGTCGCGCACCGGGCCGTTAACAGGCTGCTGAAAAACCGAACCTGGCATTTGTCTGCGAGGAAACTGTTCCTGTGCTGACATCCGGTCCGGGCTGGTCGCCCGGGCGGGACGCCTGGCCCGCGTGGCGCAGAGCAGTTTTCCGATGCCGACGACGAAACCGGATTGGCGGGTGGCTTTTTCAGCAGCCTGTTAAGGCTCAAGCTCCAGGGTGCGTCGCCGCCCCGAGACCCGTCAGCGCGGCCTCCAGATACTCCGCCGGCAGGATCGTGACCATCGCATCCGCCGAAAAGCGCAGATCCACCTGCGCCGCGACAGTCTCGTTCGACGTGCCGATCATCCCCCCGGGCGCGAAATCATGCCCCGCCAGCGGCCAGCGCAGCCCCGTGCCCTCGCCTCGCACCGGGGCCATGGGAAAAAGCGACAGCCGCGTGCCCGGCGTCAGCCGCAGCCGCAGCGCGCGGGGGGCAAGAAAGGCCACCTCCCGCTCCGTCAGCAGCAGACAGCGCCGCCCCGGATGCCGCGCCAGCACGTTGAAGGCCGCCAGCGTATGATCCAGGCGCGCGCCGGCAAAGCCCACCGCCAGCACGAACTGCGCGGCCACATGGCGCAGGGCCTTGTCGAAATCGGTGCTCGCCTGTTCGGCCACGTGATGCAGCCGCGCCGTGCCCAGCGCGGCCCGCGCCGCATCCGAGATGGAGTCGAAATCCCCGACCGCCCGCTCCGGCCGCAACCCCAGCGCCAGCGCCGCATCCGCCCCCCCGTCCGCGGCCACGAGCCGCGGCGCCAGCGCCAGCGCGCGCCGTAAAACCGGTGCCGCCAATTCGCCGCCGCCGACCAGTGTAACGCCGCCCCGGCTGCGCAAAAGCGGCTCGAAAAGGGTTGAAGACATCACGCGATCCACCGACATTAAGGCACGAACCCTGTGTCCTTGCCATATTCAGTTCACCAAAAGACCCCGATCTCATCATTCAATAGCGCATCTTCACGCTATGGTGGGATCAATCGGTTTAGGCAGAAAGCGAGCATCCGATGGTCGGTTCGAACAAGATTCTCACGGTTTCCTACGGCACCTTTTCCTGCACGCTGGAAGGGTTCGATAACCCGTTCTCCACGATGAAGGCAATCGCCGAGTACTTTCGCGATCTGGCCGCGGAGGACCGCTATTTCGGGGCCGAACCGCCGACCCCGGACGCCGAAATGCTGCACAAGATCGCCGAGCGCGAGATTCGCCGCCGCGTCGAGGCCCGGGTAGAAGGCAACGGCGTCGTGTTGCGCCCGCAAGATGACGCAACCGCGATCGGCACGGATGACGTCGATACGGCGCAGCCCGCCACGGCGATGCCCGCCACGGCGATGCCTGCTGCGATGCCCCCTTCGATGCCGGCGGCTCCGACCGAAGGCTTTGCCGCAACGACCGCGACCGCCCCGCTGGCGCTCGCTGCCGCGGGGCTTGCCGGTGCGGCCGTGTCCTTCGCCGGGCCGGGCCGGGCATCTGCCGACGGCGCGGCGGTCGCGATCCCCGGTGATGAGGCAGCGACCCCGGATCAGGTCACCGTGGACGGGTCCGACGCGATCCCGCCCGCCGAGACACGCGAGCGCGACGCGGCGGAGGTCTCCGCCGCCGATATGGCCGATGACGCCCCCGAGGCCGAAGCTGGGGCAAAGGCTGCGGACGACGCGCCGGCGATGGCTGCGCCGGAGGATGTGGCAGAGGCAGACGCCGAGGCGGAGGCGCCGAATGATGCCGAAGCTCCGGCCGGGGCCGCTGCCGATCCCGCCGCCGACCCCGCGCCGGGCATGAGCACGGCGGCAGAAGAGCCGCAGGCCCCGGAACCCGTCGCCGCCCCCGACGCGATGACAGAGCCGGAGGTTGCGGCCGAGGCCGAGGCGATGGCAGACGCCGAGGCGAGCGCCGAGGCTACCCCGGAGCCCGCGGCGATAACGGACCCCGAGATTGCAGAGGCCGGGCCGCTCTCCGATACCGAGGAGCAGGCGACTGCCGATGCCACGGCCGAGGCGCAAGAGCAGGACACGGCCAGCATCACCGACACCGAGGCCGATTCCGCAGACGACACCGCGGCTGATGCCGAGGCAGCCACCTTCGCGCCGGCTGCTGCCGCCGATCGCTTTGTCATGCCCCCGGTGCCGCCGGCCGAAGACAGCTACGATACCGACGATCTGGATGACGATATTCCGGCGTCGGATCTCGCCTCTGCGGTGTCCGACATGGCGCCCGGACTGGTCCCGGACGCGGAGCCCAGCTACGCGGACGAGCCCGATTCGGTCGCCGCCAAGCTTGAACGGATCCGCGCCGCCGTGGCGGCCGCCAATCCGGCGCCCGCGGCGGCTGCAGCAGCGGCGGCCGGTGCCGCCGGCGCCGCCGCCCTGCGCAGCGCTGCCGAGGAAGTCGCCGCGCCCGAGCAGGCCGACCTGCCCGATGAGGACCCTCGGCAGGTGGCGGATACCGGGGCTGCGGATACCGTGGCGCCGATGGGCGATGCGGAGCCCGAAGACATTTCCGACACCCCCGCCGCCGATTTCCCCGACGAAGGGGCCGCCGACGGAGCGGGCGAGATTTGGGATACAACATGGGATAGCGCCGTCGCCGGCGCAGAGGAGAGCACGCAAGCTCCCGACGAGGATGCGGCTTCCGAAATCGCCCATGAGACGGCCCCCGAAACGGCCCTGAACTCGGCCCATGAGACAGCCGATACCGAATGGCCCGCGTCCGATCTGACCGACGCGGCCGAGGATCTGACCGATGAGGACAGCATCTTCGGTGCCGGCGACGACGAAGGCGACCTGTCCGAAACCGCCGACGGGGCGGACGGCCTCGACGCCGCAGCACTTCTCGCCGCCGAAGAAGAGGCCGACGAGGAAGACGCCGCCGCACTTCTCGGCGAACCCGCGGAGCCGTCAGCCGACATCCCGGACTCGCCGGAGGATGCGGCGCAGGCCGAGACGCCCGAAGCGGCCGATGACGCTGCACCGGAGCAGGAAACCGGCGAAAGCGATGCCGAACCGGCTTCGCCGCAGGACGATATCGTCGAGCGGGTCACATCGAGCCTTGGTGACACCGGCCTTGCCCCGCAGGACGAGGCGCAACTGGTCGAGGAACTGGTGGCCGTCGAACAGGAAGCCGCCCGCACCCGCCGCGATGCCTCCGAGGCGCGGCGCCTTCTGGAGGAGGGCGCGGACAGCGAAAGCGCGATGTCACGGCTGATGGAGCAAACCAATTCGCAATTCGAGGGGCCCGAGACCCGGCAGCGCCACGAGACCGTGTCGCATCTGCGCGCCGCGGTCGCCGCGACCCGGGCAGAGCGCAACGAAGGCGTCGCCGATGCGCGCCCCGGCGCCGATATCGAGGCGTTCCGCGACGATCTGGCGAAAGCGGTTCAGAAACCCACCGAGCAAGAGGCCGAGGCCGCCCCGGTGCCGCGCCGCCCGATGGCGACCGAAGCGCGCACACCGCGCCCGGGCAGCCCCGAAGCCGAGCCGCGCGAACCCGCCGTGCGGGACCGCGTCGCACCTCTGGTGCTGGTCTCGACCCAGCGCGTGGATACCACGGTCATCACCCCCGTGCGCCCGCGCCGGGTGGCCGCGATGGTGCCGCCGCCGGGCGATGAGGCCGGCAGCGCCGATTTCCCCGACGAAGCCGCAGGCGCCGGCTCCGCGGCAGACAGTCCGCCTGCCGCCGCACAGGCCCGGGTCGAGGTGCAGCCCGTCGCCGGGGATGATGAAATCCGGCCCGGCACGGATGCCGAATTCGCGGAATATGCGGCAAAGCTCGGCGCGTCCGATATCGGCGAGATGATGGAGGCGGCTGCGGCCTTCGCCACCCATGTGGAGCGGCGCGCGCAATTCTCGCGGCCGCAGATCATGCGCCGCGTGGCCGACCTGACCGATAACGACCGCGCCGCGCGCGAAGCCGGGCTGCGCGCCTTCGGCCGGCTGCTGCGGGAAGGCAAGATCGTGAAGGTTCGGCGCGGGCTTTTCGAGTTGTCCGAAGCCTCGCGCTATCACGCCCCACAGCCCCGCCGGATCGCGAAGTAATCCCGGGCCGGAGCGGCCCGCTGGAAAAAGCCCGCAGCGCGTCGCGCTGCGGGCCTTCTTCTGTTTCCGGCCCCTTCCGCAATTCCCAATGGCCCGGCGGGCGCCGGGGCGTGCCGAGGGCAGCGCTCGCGACGCAAGGGGCGGGGCCGCAGGCCCCCGC
>SKUV01000334.1 GCA_007129775.1 Paracoccaceae bacterium
AGGCGCCGGGCGCGCGGCCGGGGAGAGTCGCGCGCCCGGTTCTCGTTCGGCAGGCGGGAGGGTCGGCCGGCCCTATGCCCCCGGCCCGGCGGGCGTGGCCAGCGCGGAGCGCACCGTGGCCTCGCAACGCGCGGCGAGGGTCTTTCGGTCGGCGCAATCGGCCACCGGCACGGGGGCGTGGAACACCACCTCCACCCGCCCCTGCCGGCGGGCGGAGAGCACCTGCACCAGGTGGCGCCCCAGATCCATATCCGCCCACCAGCCGTAAAAGCGCGGATCGCGACCCGGCGGCACCAGATAACGCAGCGTGACCGGCTGGACCGACAGCAGGTCGGGCAGATCGCCCGCGAAGAAGGCCGCGAACAGGGTGGTCTTGAACGGCAGCAGGCGCTGGCCGTCGGTGCTCGTGCCCTCGGGAAAGAACAGCAGCCGCTGCCCGGCGCGCAGCCGCGCCTCGAACAGCAGCGTCTGGGATTTCGCCTCGCGGCCGGCGCGTGCGATGAAGATCGTGCCGCTCGCCCGGGCGAGCCAGCCGATGCCGGGCCAGCCCGCGACCTCGGCCTTGGCCACGAAAAAGACCGGCGCGGCGGCGTTCAGCGCGAGGATGTCGAGCCACGAGGAATGGTTGGCCACCAGCGCCCCGCGCCCAGTCATCGGCCGCCCCCGCACCACCAGCCGCAGCCCCATCGCCGCCAGAGACGCGCGCGAGACCACGAGGTTCACCAGCCCGCTGACCGGCCGGCGCAGCCCGGCGAAGGGCCGCTCCAGCGCCCGCAGCACCACAAGCACCGCCAGCCCCGGCACCAGCAGCGCCAGCACCGCCGCCCCGCGCAGGATCAGCAGAAGCCAGCCCGCCGGCCCGGGCGGATCGAACGCGGGCGGCGGCGCGCCGGAGCGCCATGTCACATCCTTGCGAAGGCTCATCGCCCGGCGTCGGCACGCTGGCTGTCCGCGCGCCGGGTGAAATAGCCGCGATGGCGTTCGGACATGCGCGCGGTATCCATCAGCAGGCAGACATCCACGGTGTTGAAGCCATGATCGATAAAGGCGCCTTCGCCCACGAAGCCGCCCAGCCGCAGATAGGCGCGGATCAGCGCCGGCATCCGGGCCATGGCGGCGGTCTTGTTGATCTCGTCCGGCGGCAAAAGGTCCATCGGCTGGAAATGCCCGGGCCAGACCCGCACGCGGCAATCCTCGGGCGCGAGGTGGTTGTGGTGCAGATAGGCCAGCGGCTGACGCAGCGGTTCGGGATCGGTGCCGTGAAAGCTCGCCACGCCGAACAGCAGATCGACATCGCGGGCCAGCACGTAATCGGCCAGCCCCGACCACAGCAGAAACATCGCCGTGCCCCCGCGATACTCCCGATGCACGCAGGACCGGCCCAGTTCCAGCAGGCGCCGGCGGGAGGCGCGCAGCAGCGACAGATCGTATTCATCCTCGGAATAAAAGCGCCCGATCCGCTCCGCCCGATCCCACGGCAACAGCCGGTAGACACCCACCACATGATCGAGCGCGGCGGCATCGCGCCGGGTGTCGATCAGTACCAGATGGTCATAATGGGGATCGAAGCTGTCGCGCTCGAACCGGCCGTTGTGATCCACCAGCGGCCCGTCGCCGCCCAGTTCCTCCACGAAAACCCGGTAGCGCAGGCGCTGCGCGGCCAGCAGATCGGCCTCGGAGGCCGCGAGTCGGATCTGGAAATGGGGTTCGGTGACGCTCATCGGGACTTCCGGGGCCTGCCGCGGGCCGGGCGCCGTGGGCGGCGGCAGGCCCGCGGGCGCTGGGGTGAAAACGGGTCTAGGCAGTGAGGCGGATCGATGCAACTCTTTCCCGCGGCGGCCGGTTGTCGCCACCGGGGGGAGCGGCGAAGCGCGTGCGCCGGTTAAGGCCCCGTTAACCGGTTGCGACCGAAGCTGCGGCGCGATGATCAGTCGTGCTGCACCAGGAGGAGCGCGATGCGCGAGCCGTCGATCACCATCTTGCCGGCCTCGGCGAATGTCACCGTGATGCGGTCGTCGATGCTGGATTGCACCTGCCCCAGCCCCCATTCCGGATGGTCGGGATGGCGCACCAGCATGCCGGGATGGAGAATCGCATTCGTGCCGATCATCGCGGGTCTGCTCCTGTCGCCATGGCGCCGTGCAAGGCGGCCCCGCCCGATGCCGGGGGGGCCGGCATGAGCGGGGCACGCGATATGCGACACGCGCCACCCCCGGCCCGACCGGAGGAGGAGGGTTTGGCCACGCTGGTTGCGGCACGCATCTGTCATGATCTTGTTAGCCCGCTCGGCGCGATTGGCAATGGCGTGGAGCTGATGCAGATGGCCTGCGCCGCGGAAAGCGCCGAAATCGGCCTGATTTCCGACAGCGTGTCGGCGGCCACCGCGCGACTGCGGCTGTTCCGCATCGCCTTCGGCGCGGCGCAGCCGGGGGCGGTTATGGGCCGGGCCGAGATCGCCGCGATCCTCGACGGGCTCGCGCCGGCGGCCCGGTGTCTGGTGAACTGGCGGGTGCGCGAGGAACTGCCGCGCGACGAGGTACGCCTGGCGCTGCTGTTGCTGATGTGTCTGGAATCGACGCTGCCCCATGGCGGGGGGATCACCTTTGACCGATGGCCGTGCGAACCCGGCGCGGCCGGGGGCACGGCAGGCGGCTGGGCGATCCGGGCCGAGGCCGAACGCATGGCGCCCGATCCCGTGCTCTGGGCCGTGGCCCGCGGCGCGCCTCTGCCCCAGGATCTGCCCCCCCGGCATGTGCATTTCGCGCTCGTGCCCGGCGCACTGGCCGCGCTCGGCCGGCGGCTGACACTGGTCGAGGCCGCGCAGATGCTGGACGTCCGCGCCTGAACGCGCAACCATTCCGTCGCGGCCTGCGACCGGTTGCACTGAACCTGACCCGATCCGCCGAAATCACTTGACCTTTGCCGGCGCCGCCTGTTTTTTCGGCCTTCTGCGCCGAAGCGGGCCGACATGATGCCCGGCCGGCGCCCGAGCATCGGGCGCCGATCCGCGCGCAGC
>SKUV01000087.1 GCA_007129775.1 Paracoccaceae bacterium
CTCCGCCCCCCAGAAGCCGCGACCAGGTCGGCGTCACCAGCCGCACCGAACGATCCGTTCCTCCGCCCGGCGCGAAGGGGATGATCGCGGTCATCTGACGGCTGGGAAAGCCCTGCGCGAGGGCTTGCCCGCCGAAGCCCATCAGCGGCAGAGCAGCAGCGCCCGCCGCGGTTCTTTGCAAAAAACTCCTGCGGGTAACATTTGATCTCACCATTTGTCGACTCCCTTGCTGGCTGACAACCTTGTCATGCTGTCCGGCTAATGTGGCGGCATCGGCGCACCCATCAGCCGAACAATCCCCGAGCGGTCTTCCGATACGATGGCTCAAATGCACTCAAAAAGCCGTCTACCGGCGCCCACGGCGGTGAAACGCTATAGCCGAAACAATTCGTCATCAATGAGATGGTTATCTATAACAGATATAGGAGATGCCTTTGGGCGGGGGGCGAACGGACGGGCGGAGACGGGAGGCCGCCACGCGCGGGCCGCCCCGTGCAGGATCGGAGGATGCCTTGGCTGAACGCTCTGACGACACGGCAGACCGGCGCTTTGCCAATACCCTGGCGCGGGGGCTATCGGTGCTCGCGGCCTATCGGCCCGGGGACCACAAGCTGGGCAACAAGGAGTTGGCAGAGCGCACCGGGCTTCCGAAATCCATCGTCTCGCGCCTGACCTTCACGCTCAGCCGGCTGGGTTATCTCAATCAGGACGGGCCGAACGAACGCTACCGGCTTGGCCCCGCGCTGCTGGCGCTGGGCAATATCGCCACCGCTTCCAGCACCTTCGCCGGCCATATCGACGCTTCGATGCAAGGGCTTGCCGATGCGACAGGAACGCTCGCGGTGATGTCGATGCGCGATCGCGGCGAGTTGGTGCTGTTGCGCAGATGGCCCCCCGCGGGCGCGCCACGCCACGGCTGGCTGCCGGTGGGCCACCAGATGCCGCTTCTGGCCAGTTCTGCCGGGCATGCGCGTCTGTCCGGCGTCGCGCCGCGCAGCATCGAAAGCGTCGGCGTGATCGGCGGCGGCACCATGGGCGCAGGCATCGCCACGGCGCTTCTACTGTCCGGCCTGCCCGTCATCCTGTCGGAGCGCGATGCACCCGCCGCCGCGCAGGCCCGCGCCCGGGTGCGCGGCCATCTGCAAGGCGCGCAGAAGCGCGGCAAGCTCGCAACCGATGATCTGGACGCATGGCTTGATGCGCGGCTGAAAACCTGCACCGGACTCGACGCGCTGGCCGCGGCCGATCTGATCATCGAGGCGGCCTTCGAGGATATGGCCGTCAAGGCCGCCATCTTCGCCGATCTCGACCGGATCGCGCGGCCCGGCGCGGTGCTGGCCACCGACACCTCGTATCTGGATATCGACGCGCTGGCCGCGCCGCTGTCGCGACCGGAGGCGGTGCTGGGGCTGCATTTCTTCACGCCGGCCCATGTGATGCGCCTGCTGGAGGTGGTGGAGGGCGCGCGCACCGCGCCCGAGGTGCTGGCCACCGGTTTCGCGCTGGCCCGGCCCCTGGGCAGGATCGCCGTGCGCGCGGGCGTCTGCGACGGCTGCATCGGCAACCGCATCCTGTCGCAGTATCTGGCGGCGGCCGATCACATGGTGCTCGACGGCACCGACCCCGAGCTGATCGACGCCCCGATCCGTGATTTCGGCTTTCCCTTGGGGCCGTTCGAATTGTCGGACCTCTCGGGCCTCGATATCGGCGCGGCCCGGCGCAAGCGGCTTGCCCCCACCCGCGAACCGCGCGACCGGGTGCCGCATCACGCCGATGCCCTCTGTGCTGTCGGGGCGCTGGGTGCAAGGCGTGGCGGGGCAATTACCTTTACGACGCCCAAGGGCGGCGGCAGGGACCGAACCCGGAGCGTGCCCTGATCCTCGCGCGGGTGCGGGCCGAGCATGGCCGCAACCGCCCCCTGACCGAACCTGCCGAGATCCAGACCCGCTATCTGGCGGCGATGATCAACGCCACCGCCGATGTTCTGCACGAGGGTATCGCCGCCTGCCCGCTGGACATCGATACGGTGTTTCTGCACGGCTAAGGCTTTCCGCGCTGGCGCGGCGGGCCGATGTTCTTCGCCGATGGTGCGGGGCCTGGACATTGGCGTGACCTGATCGTCGGCCTGTCCGGGGAGGATCCGCATTTCTGGCGCCTGTCGCCGCTCTTGTCGCGGCTCGCCGATGAGGGCCGCCGCTTTGCCGATCTCGACACAGCACCGGAGGCGCGCTGATGGATCTGGGCTATTCCCACGCCGAAGAGGCGTTTCGCGCCGAGGTGCGCGCCTTTCTCGCGCAGGAGCTTCCGGGCGACCTGGTGGCCAAGGTCCGCTCCGGGATGGAACTGGCCAAGCAGGATTACGAACGCTGGCACGCGATCCTGAACGGCGCGCATTGGTGGTGTCAGGGCTATTCCGAACCGGGGGCGGGCTCGGACTTCGCGTCGCTTTCGACCCGGCGAAGCGTGACGACGACGACTAAATCGTCACCGGCCAGAAGACATGGACGACGCTGGCGCAATACGCCAACTGGATCTTCTGCCTCGTGCGCACCGCCACCGGCGGCAAGCCGCAGGAGGGCATCTCGTTTCTGCTGATCGACATGCAAAGCCCGGGCGTGAGCGTGCGCCCCATCCGGCTGATCGACGGCGGCGCCGAGGTCAACGAGGTCTGGTTCGACAAGGTGCGCGTGCCCACCGGCAACCTCTTCGGCCGGGAAAACCGGGGGTGGGAATATGCCAAGTATCCGTTGACGCTGGAACGCACGAACCTCGCCGGGGTGGGCAATGCCAAGGCGATGCTGGCGCGGCTGCGCCGGATCGGGGCGGCGCGGATCGCGGCGGAGCCGCTCCTTGCCGCGCGCGTGGTCGAGGCCGGCATGACCGCCATGTGTTTTGCCGAGGATCACGGCGGCTTCGGCGGCCGGGGCGCCGATCTGGCGGTGATGTTCGAGGAACTGGGCCGCGCCGGCCCGCCGCTGCCGCTGCGCGATGGTGTGGTGCTGGCGGGGGTCTTC
>SKUV01000214.1 GCA_007129775.1 Paracoccaceae bacterium
CGCCTGCGGGTATGGAAGCTGTCGAAGCGCTTCGACCAGGACATCTCGGCAGTGTGCGGGGCGTTCAACATATCGCTCACCGACGGCACCGTCACCGCCGCGCGCATCGCCTTCGGGGGCATGGCCGGGGTGCCGAAACGCGCCGCGCAGGTGGAGGCGGCGCTGATCGGCCGGCCGTGGGCGGAGGATACGATCCGCGCCGCGCTCCCCGCCTTCGCGCAAGATTTCACGCCGCTTTCGGATATGCGCGCCTCGGCCGGCTACCGGCTGCGGGCGGCGCAGAACATGCTGTGGCGGGCCTATCACGACAGTCGCGGCACGCCCGCCCATGTGCTGGCGGTGGCGCCATGAGCGTCGCACGCCCGCTGCCACATGACGCTGCGCGCCTGCATGTGACGGGGACGGCGCGTTATGTCGATGACATCCCCGCCCCGGTGGGCACCCTGCATCTGGCCTTCGGCCTGTCGGAGGTGGCGCATGGCCGGCTGAAGGGGCTCGACCTGGCGGCGGTGCGCGCGGCGCCCGGGGTGGTCGATGTGCTCACGGCCGCCGATCTGCCCCATGCCAATGACGTGAGCCCCTCGGCCCATGACGAGCCGCTGCTGGCCGAAAGCCATGTGCATTACGCGGGCCAGCCGCTCTATCTGGTGGTGGCCGACAGCCACCACGCCGCGCGCCGCGCCGCGCGGCTGGGCCGGGCCGAGATCGCGGAACTGCCGGCAATCCTGACCATCGAGGACGCGCTGGCGGCCGGCGCCCATTTCGACGATGGCCCGCGTATCTGGTCGCGCGGCGATGCGGAAGCGGCCATCGCCGCAGCAGCCCATGTGATCGAGGGCCGGATCGAGATCGGCGGGCAGGAGCATTTCTATCTGGAGGGGCAGGCCGCGCTGGCGCTGCCGCAGGAGGGCGGCGACATGATCGTCCATTCCTCCACCCAGCACCCGACCGAGGTGCAGCACAAGGTGGCCGAGGCGCTGGGCCTGCCCATGGCCGCCGTCCGGGTGGAGGTGCGCCGCATGGGCGGCGGCTTTGGCGGCAAGGAAAGTCAGGGCAACGCGCTGGCCATCGCCTGCGCGGTGGCGGCGGCGCGCACCGGGCGGCCCTGCAGGATGCGCTATGACCGGGACGACGATTTCACCATCACCGGCAAGCGCCACGATTTCCGCATCTGCTATCGGGTGGGCGTCGATGATGCCGGGCGGGTGCAGGGGATCGACTTTCGCCACTACACGCGCTGCGGCTGGGGGCTCGATCTGTCGCTGCCGGTGGCGGACCGGGCGATGCTGCATGCCGACAACGCCTATTTCCTGCCCGCCGTGCGGATCGAAAGCCACCGTCTGCGAACCAATACCCAGAGCGCCACTGCCTTTCGCGGCTTTGGCGGCCCGCAGGGCATGCTTGGGATCGAGCGGGTGATGGACCATATCGCCCATCATCTGCGCGCCGATCCGCTGGCGGTGCGGCGTGCGAATTTCTACGGCCCGGGCCGCGACATCACCCCCTATGGCCAGAAGGTGGAGGATTTCATCCTGCACGAACTGGTGGGCCACTTGCACGAAACCAGCAATTTCTCGGCCAGAAAGGCCGAAATCGCGGCTTGGAACAGCACAAATCCGATATTGAAGCGCGGGGTCGCCCTGACGCCGGTGAAATTCGGCATCTCCTTCACGCTGACCCACCTCAATCAGGCGGGCGCCTTGGTGCATGTCTATCAGGACGGCTCCATCCATCTCAACCACGGCGGCACGGAGATGGGGCAGGGCCTTTTCCAGAAGGTCGCGCAGGTCGCGGCCGCGGCCTTCGGGGTGGCGCCGGACCGGGTCAAGATCACGGCGACCGACACCGCCAAGGTGCCCAATACCTCGGCCACCGCGGCCTCCAGCGGGTCGGACCTGAACGGGATGGCGGTGCGGGCGGCCTGCGTCACCATCCGCGACCGGCTGGCCGCGATGCTGGCCGAGGCGCACCAGACCACGCCCGACAAGGTGGCCTTCGCCGATGGCCGGGTGCGGGTGGCCGGCGCCGATTACAGCTTCGATGAGGTGGTGGCGCGCGCCTATCTGGCCCGCATCAGCCTGTCTGCCACCGGGTTCTACCGCACGCCCAAGCTGGAATGGGACAGGATCGCCGGGCGCGGGCGGCCGTTTCTCTATTTCGCATATGGCGCGGCGGTGACCGAGGTGGTGATCGACCGGCTGACCGGGGAAAACCGCATCCTGCGGGCCGATCTGCTGCATGATACGGGTGCCTCGCTCAACCCCGCGCTGGATATCGGGCAGATCGAGGGCGGCTATGTGCAGGGGGCGGGGTGGCTGACGACCGAGGAACTATTCTGGGACGACGCCGGCCGGCTGCGCACCCATGCGCCCAGCACCTACAAGATCCCCGCCTGTTCGGACCGCCCTCCGGTCTTCAATGCGGCGCTCTGGGGGGGCGAGAACCGCGAAGAGACGATCCACCGCTCCAAGGCCGTGGGCGAGCCGCCCCTGATGCTGGGCATATCGGTGCTGATGGCGCTGTCGGATGCGGTGGCGGCCTGCGGCGACGGCAGCATCTATCCCGCGCTCGACGCCCCCGCGACGGCGGAGCGGGTGTTCCGGGCCGTCGCCCGGCAGGAGGGGGAGGAGGTGCCGTGACGCTCGATCTCGCCCGCCTGCGCGCCGATCTGGCCGCCCGTGGCTCGTTGGTGCGGGTGGTGATCGCCGGGCACGCGGGTTCCAGCCCGCGCGAGGCGGGGGCGGCGATGCATGTCTGGGGCTGCGGGCAATCGGGCACCATCGGCGGCGGCGCGCTGGAGTTTGCGGCAGCCGCCACCGCGCGGGCCATGCTGCGCCACCCGGGGCGGGGCGCGACGCGGGTGGAGCGGCATGCGCTGGGCCCGTCGCTGGGGCAATGCTGCGGGGGCGCGGTGACGCTGGTGTTCGAGGCGGTAGATGAAGGCTGGTTCGCGGCACGGGCGGAAGGCGCGCTTGCCCGCCCCGTAGCAGCCGATGCCGCAGCCGCGATGC